>NZ_ABCK01000012.1 GCF_000170755.1 Lentisphaera araneosa HTCC2155 | reverse complement strand
AAGACTACTTGCGTTGCATCAAGTCTGTAGACGACTCGCTTGGCCAACTCCTCGATTACCTCGATGAATCAGGCCTCGCTCAAAACACGTAAGGGGAACTAAGCCTGTTTTTACAGTAATTTCCTCACTGATCGCTTCTCCCACTGGACCACCTGCCGCAGCGCGCATTTGCTCTGAACTTTCGAAGGCATAAGGAACTGCCATGAGAGCGGCTTTGGGTGCCCAGTTCTGTAAACTCTCTCCCGTGATCGTCATATCCGCCGTACCAAGTTGGATACTATTGATAATATCCATTTCTTTACCAAGCTGAGAATTGGGGTAAACCTTGACCTCAATTTTGCCTTGGCTTCTCTCTTCCACTAATTCTTTAAATTTGAGGGCCGCCTTATTCCAGGTATTATCTTCACTACTCAAATGGCCAAATTTTAGTGTATACTTGTCACTCTTAGTTTTATCCGAATCACAGGATATAAAAACGAGACTCGTGATGAGTAAAAGACCGATACTTTTTAATTTCATGGGGGGCTCCTAAAGCTTTATTTAATTAATCTTCTCATTACAATTGTCATGAGTTTTTTCGATATGACTAATTTCTTATATTTTTTTAGGATTTGTCCAGATAGACCTAGATCTTATGATTTTTATGGCTTCAGGTTTAAAGGACCAAGGTGAAATATGGGGAGATAAGAACTTGGAGTTTCAATTATATTTTCAGATTATCTTGAAAGACAAGTAATTCCTTACTTTGCAAGAGATATTGAACTTTTCTTGTTAATTCTATTTTATAGGAAAGTGCTTTGTGGTATAATTTTTGCGCTTCATCTTTATTATCTTCTTTTACAGCAATTATAGCCTGTAAAAGTTCGCATAATTGAACTTGACGAGACTGTCTTTTATAACGTTTATAAGTGTGCTCTTGGTCTCTTTTTTTCATTTGGGAAAAGTCTGCAGCATTGATTTGTTTATAAGTTCTTTGTTGATACTTAAAGGCTTTGCTTTTGACCTTGCTTAACTCTTTATGAGCCGCATCAAGTTGATCTGCTCGAATAAGAGTGAGACTATAGTTGATCTGTAAATTCCAACCATAGGGTTCTATAGGCAATCCTAGAGCATGCATCATGTCACTATGTTTCACTTCCTTGGGGATGGTGATTAATGTACTTAGGAATTTGGCTTTATAGGCGTCTAACTGAGCTTGAGCTAAATAGGACCAAGAAAGTTCAGCAAGCAGTAATTTTTCATTCATTTCCGATTCGGTATTTTTATTATAGCGACCCGCAATAGCCTGTTTTAATTCTGTTTGTATTTGTGCACTTTGCTCGCTTTGATTTGGCAAGATCGACCAATATTCCAATAAAGTAAGAATGTATTGTTTGTAAGCTAGCTCACGCTTTTTCCTTGCATCAGACCATAGGTACGTACGATTTTTCTTTTCATCTTCCGTCAGATCATCACCCTTATATCTCCAGTGATAACGAGCATAAACTTTATTGATCGTACGAAAGGCCTCTCGTTTTAGCTCGAGCTCCTTGTTTATATCAGTAATGCGAACGCTTCCATCAGTCGGTTCTACTTGTTTTGATGAACAAGAGAATAGTGCAAAGATAGTACAGATAAGAAGTAAGTGTTTATACATGTTGTTGTCCTCTAAATAATTAGTTTTGTGAATGGATCATTACTTATAAATTTAAGCGAAAATTTAATAGTAATAAGAAGTATTGATTTTAATGATACTACGTCTCTTTTGCTTAGTAATAAGTCTTATAACATAAATATCTTATGGTATTTACTTTTGCTGAAATTCACGTCCTTGAACGAGAGCGAGAATGATGGAGTTGATCCTGTAGTCCTCTTTTTTGGCGTCGCCTAATAAGTCATCAGTCATATCATCATCGATGAAGTTATAGGAGCGTCCCAATGAGTAAGCAATCAGTGACTCAATAAAAGCACGAGCGAAGTCATCCACCCTATCGGCAATAATTTGCTTCATTTTATAATAATCTTTAAAAGCCGGCCCCTTGTGAAACTTGCCAGAGGAATCAATCGTCCATTTCTTGTTTTTGTCGTTTATTTTTCGCCCTCTTCCCAAGCTTGTATGAATGCTTCTTTTACTTCATGCTGATAATAGAGATCATAATAAAGCTTTTTATTCGGTTTACTGGGAGTGCCGAAGGTCCAGAATAAAACACCGGCGACCCCATAATCTTTTCGCAATGCTTCAATATGGTTTTTTAAATATTTTGAAGCAAGAGTTACTCTTTGTGGAATACTCAGACCCATTCCGTCTGTATAGTTATTGAATAAGCCCGTCTCTCCAACCATAATTGGTTTCTCCAACTTTTTAGCTAAAGGCAAAAGCTTGTCTTTCTCTACTGACTTCCATTTCTGATCAAGAACATAAAGCTCATCTTTATTGCCTTCGCGCCACACATAAAAATGAATATCAAGAAAGTCGATCTCTGTTTTGAGAAGTACTAAAGGCCTCGCAGGCACTCTCTTATCCCTTCGTCCTGGTTTAGACCAATCACCAGGACCGTCCATGCCAACATCTTTAAATGGAAAAACTCCTACGCTGACCAATGCTTCAATGTCTTCGTGTTTGATGGCAGTAGTCAGATAATTGCACCAGTTGCTAACAACATCGTCCATAAGTTTTTGTTTGCCTTTGCCATTTGCTAAATCATAATTCTTGCCATTATAAGTGAATTGTTTAAGCTTGTAAGGTGCAAAATTTTCAACAGAATAAAGTTCATTTTCCAGTTGCCACGAAAAAACAGTAGTCAACAACTCAGGATCATGTTTTCGAATCGCACGAATCATCTCAACAATATTATTTGCTCGGTTTCGAGCATGCCTTAGATCCATATAAAACGCATTGCGATTATAGTCAACTCCTCCAGCTTTTTGAAAGGCATACTTACCATCGGCGACAGTTTTCTGTTCAGACAGCCATTTTGAAGGAGGAGTCCAAATATCAAAGGTCCAGATAAGGTATATATTGTATATCCTTGCTTGTTCAAGTAAATGAATAACATTGGTCATATATTCAGGTGAAAACTCCCGGGCGGACCGGCTTTCAAGGATACCGTCTTCGCAAGATACGTATGCATGGAATACGCGAATCGTGTTAAAACCATTCTTTTTACAATATGCCATCATTTTTTCAACAAAAGATGAATCATAATATGTAGGAGAAAACGATGCGTATCCCGGTTTGCCATTTTCAAACTTTCCAAAAACACAATAATTAACTCCAAAAGGCACGAATATTTTGCCGTTTGCTTTCGTTATAAATTTACCATTGCGTATGACTATTTTTGGAACAGCTTTGCCCTTTTCTGTACCTGAGCAAATGCTCGATAACAACATAAACACAATTAATAATAATTCTGGGATCTTTCCTAAAGCATGCATAATAAAATCCTTTTTTTGGGCTTAAAAAACACCTATCGAAAAAGACTGATAGGAATTTTGATTTTCTGACGATAACGAAAACTTAAGGTGACTTCGCTGTCGAACATCTGAACTCAGAGAATTCTGTAGCGCAGTGGAAGGATTTCTCTGGAGTGACAAGTTAGAAGGCGCTTTATCCATGTTCATAATCCCTCCATAGCGAATACTGTGAAGTTCATAGCTGTATGGATCAAAACCGTCATAAAAACAGCTTTTGAAAACTTCTCCTCTCGAAATAAAAAGTAAATTAATCCTAAATAAAATCCACCTCCGACTCCCGCGATAATCCCTGAATCAATTGAATTTGTAAAATGAAGTGCCATGAAAATCAGAAAAGAACATAGAAACCCAAGGTTTAAATTCTTGAAAAACTTTTTACACAGCTCAAATGGGATGATCTGAAATAGCACAGTCTCTACTAAAGGCGCAAAAACAACAGATAAAACAAACTCATATTTACTAAGCCGCTCCTCTTCGTCTTGAGTCATATCAAGTAAAGATTCACTCCCATCAACCCCAATCATATTACATATCCATATAGATAGATACGCTAAAAACCCTGTTAAGAGCCAAGATTCTCCAAACGTTCTAAAAAAAACTGTAGCTGGTTGCTTAATATCATAGCTTTCTATATATCTTTTTAGCATACTGTGCTCTTCATTTTTCTAAGGTCCAGGATAAGCCGCTTAATGGAGCGAGGAACGAGTAAGCTTGAAAAAACCAAGTTCATTGTGATGATTATAAATACGATTATTTTTTTCATATATTTCCTTTTCAAGATTAATTATGTTTATTTACAGAGAGTTGTACTGAAACTTAGGATCTTATGTTCTTGTCAAAATAAAAGTTAAAAATAGCCACCACCGAGCTATCCTTTAAAATTTTTAATAAAGCTTAGTAGGATCAACAGCTTTGTGCAGAGAATGAACAGGCTTACTCTGTATAAGATATTTTGACACTCACTTTGTCGAAGTAATGCTTCTCAAAGCGAGAAGGCCCCGCAGCTTTATTCTCTGTGTCCAGAACATAAATCGAGAGGATAAGAAAAGAGCTTCCTGCTAATAGAACAGTCTCTATTTCGATGCTTTCCAAAGTAGCTTTATCTTTAAAACCTAAGCTCTTTTGTGCAAAGGTTAAGGTTTCTCAAATTGGTGATTTAATACAGCTTAGTTGAGTCACAATTAACACAGATGGTTTTTATCTATTCTACTTACTTAATTTAACCACAGATTAACAGGGATTAACACAGATGTTTATAGAATAACTTTTGATTATCCATTGAACGGTATAGTCCTTTATTTATGGGCAATACTGGGAGCCCCGCATTCCAATACTGAACTACATTGCGGACTCCGCAATTTAAATGCTGATTAGCAATTGGCGCTCCCAGGTATGAGCTCATAAACCACTTCTACAGAAGTATTATTTCTGCTGAAATTCACGTCCTTGAACGAGAGCGTGAATGATGGAGTTGATCCTATAGTCCTCTTTTTTGGCGACGGCTAATAAATCCTCAGCCATAGTATCATCTGTAAAGGCATAGGATCGTCCCAATGAGTAAGCAATCAGTGACTCAATAAAACCACGGGCGAAGTCATCCCCCCTATCGGCAATAAGCTTTTTCATTTCAAAATAATCTTTAAAAGCCGGCCCCTTGTGGAACTTGCCAGAGGAATCAATAGTCCATTTCTTATTTTTATACTTATCTTTAGTGCGCCATTTGCCTGTAGCATCAAAATTCTCTAAGCCAAAACCAATGGGATCAATTTTGCGGTGACAGCTGGCACATTGCGGCTCTTCTTGGTGAGCCGTTAATCGTTGACGAGTAGTCAAGACTTTACCTTCTAAGCGAGAGATTTGCGGTACGTTTGCTGGCGCGGGTGGTGGGGGTTCATTAATGAGGTGACGCAGAACCCAAGCACCGCGTTCCACTGGACTGGTTTCCAAACCATTACTGCCCATGGCATTTATTGCGGCCATGCCGAGTAAACCACCACGAGGCGAGCCTTCGGGTAGTTTCACTTTGCGGAATTCCTGGCCGTATACACCATCAATACCATAATGATTGGCCATCAAGCCATCAACCACAAGATAATCACTACTCAATAAATCGCATAGTCGACCATTATTTTTTATCAGGTGAAGGATAGTTTGATAAACTTCCTCACGAGCTGCTTTTTTGGCATTGTCATCAAATTCACGGTGATGTAAGACATCAAATTGAAAGAAGTCTAAGCGCTCCATATCCAACCACTGATGAGTAAAGCCATCCACAAAATTTTTCGCACGTGGATCAGCTAACATACGATCAACTTCGAGGCTTAATCGCTCGGGATTCATCAGTTTTTTAGATTGAGCCAGATCTAAGAGTGTCTGATCTGGTGGTGCACTCCACAAGAAATAGGCTAAGCGTATAACTAATTCGCGATCTGTGAGTTGGCGTGGCCCTTGCTTATCATTGGGTTCATCGAGATAAAGGAAACTAGGTGAAGCTAAAATGATACTCAAGGCTTGAACGAGGGCATCTTCAAAAGAGTCACCTTGACTGCGGCGATATTCATAATGGGCAAGTAATTCTTTTAAATTGTCTTCGTACATTTTGCCACGAAATACCAGGAGGCCAAAATCCTTAATGATTTCTCTGGCGCGATTGGGCTTGTCTTGATGCTTTATGAGGATTTTATCAAAAGGACTGGGGGCTTGCTTTAAGGGGCCTTCCAATTCTATCCAGTCGAGCCAGAGAGATGGCACGGGGCCAATGCCAGTGCGGTGCCTATCACGAAAATAGACCTTTCTACGCAAATCTTCCCAATTGGCTGATTGTCGTTCCTGGATTGCAATTTCTTTTTTGGAATGGCTAAAGATTTCAATCGTGGTTTCCTGAATTTCCGCTTGTTCGGGAGTTCCCGTCATTTGCATGTAGGCAAAAGGCAGGCCTTCAAAAAAGCGTTTAACCGGAATTCTCTTTTGGGGGTGCCCTACCTCAATGAACTTTCTAAAACCTGGCGCATCGGCCATAGCTCCACCCCGCACGCGAAGTTTATACTTACCCACGGGCATGCCCCTGGGTGGTTTAATATCGATACGATTAATCCCCTTAACAATCATTAGGTAACTGCCGGTGTCACTCAATGGCAGGTCCCTACTTTGTCTATGATATTTGTAATCTTCAGTGTAAATCACCTCACCAAAAATAGCGGCGGCCTCATCTTTTAATCCAAAGTCTTTTGATCTAGGAGCGCCTTTCAAGTGCTTTGCCTCATTGGGTAAATAGCGCCAAGGGGTTTTTGCAACTCTGGGGTTCCTCTTAATAATTTCTTCCATAATCTTTTTATTTTCAGGAGCTTCTGAAGAGGCTTTTACTTGTTTAAAGTACTCTTGAAATTTGGCGTGATTTTTTTCAAAGTTAGCAAGAGCTTTATCCAGCTGGGGATTAAACTGGTCCTCAATTTCTAAGCGATAAACAAATGGTTCTTTATTTCTGTTGGCATGGCGTTCAAAAGCTTCTTTAATTGCTATACGCCCTGCTTTGAGGTACTGCTCGATTTGATCACTGGAAATAAATTGTGAAGCTCCCTCAGTATCGAAATGACCCGCTCCATCTGCTGGGAGATTATTTGCGTCTACCTGTACATCTAAAAGTTCTCGTAGCGTATTGTTGTACTCGCGGCGGTTGAGGCGACGCATAGTGATTTTACCACCAGAATCAGACAGTACTTTGCGAGCTGTCACCATGGTGTTGGACAGGCTTTCCAAGAAGTCCGCTTTTTCTACATTCTTGGGCTGTTTTTTATCTTCTGGGGGCATATCCCCTGAATTAATCGCATTGAGAACCTTCTGCCAGATTTCGGCTTGCTGAAGTGTCTGAATATTGAAGTCCAGATCTTCAAGATTGATTTTACCCTCTTGCTTTTCGTCATCGTGACAGTTAAGGCAATAATTAGCTAAAAAGTCAAAGTTTTTCTCTGGTAAAATCGCTTGACTCTTTTCAGCCTGAACGCCAGCACTAAGACATAAAAATATGATTAGCCATAAAGACAAACTATGTCCCCTAGTCGCCTGGTCAAGGATTGGCAAATCCTTGCAGGCAGAGCTCGAGAGGGACAGCGTCCTTCTCATATTGCTAACAGAATGATTCTGATGAATCTTGAATACATTAAAAAGATTTCTCATACTTGCAGTTCTTTGATGATTCCCGTGCTATCGCCGTGGCGGTCTACTTTTACACCTGAGCCCTTGAGCATACTCAACCAAACATTACAGAGAGGTGTATCCTTGGGTAAAGCTAAATGTTGGCCCATAGCCAACTTAGAACCACCACCGGCAATAATCGTAGGACAATTATTAAGATGATGGATAGAGCGAATATTGGAGCCATACGCGAGGCTCACATGGTCGTATAAAGAAGAACCATCGGCCTCTTTTGTGGCTTTCAGTTTAGCAATTAAGCCTGCGAGTAATTCACTTTGAGCTAGATCGCGCTTTTGGGAAGCAGCCATTCGATCACCTGGCGTGTAGTGACTCATGTCATGGGGAGCCACTTTAACTCCAATACTCTGTAAAAGTGATTTTACTGGCTGGCGATAAGTCATGACTCGAGTTGTGTCAGTCTGTAGAGCTGCCACAATTAAATCATACATGGCTTTGATCTCATCTTTGCCTTTCAAACGCTTGTCTGGAGCGCCTAAAGGAGCCTTTTGTTTGGGTACAGTGAGCCATTGTTCATCTTTGCTTATACGATTTTCTATATCGCGAATTCCCTGAAAGTATTCGTCTAGTTTCTCACTATCTGTTTTACTTAATCCGTTACGCAAGCGCTTAGCATCATTAAAAATAGTATCCATCACACTACGTTTTTCTTTTAAGACGATTTGTCGCTGTTCCAGGGGCATATCATCAGCTGAGAAGAGTTTGTGATAGAGCTTTATGGGGGAGTCGATTCCCGCCATGGGTTTGCCGCGCTGATCCCAAGATAAAGAGAGTCCCATACCATGACCATCGGCCTTTTTTTCTGGACTACACAATTGCATGGATGTGAAACGGGTCTCTTGCCCAAAAGCTGCAGCAGCAACTTGATCCGCTGAAATAGTGTTTGAAAAGGATTGTCCAGCGACGGCATAACGGTTCGCCCCCGTGAGCCAAAAAGTGCTGCCCCAATGGGCTTCATTACTGTACTGATGTGAGCAACCTTGAATGAGTGTAAAGTCTTTTTTGTACTTGGCTAAGGGTGCAAGGCCTTGGGGAAGTGTGTAGTCAACACCCGTATCCTTGAGGTCGGGGTACCAAGTTTCATTTGTGACTCCCCACCCGAAACCCAAAAAGATCATACGCTTGGGTGGCGTGGCCGATTTTTTATTGCGACTAAATGACTTGGTCTCATAGCCCAAAGACTCGAGTCCCGGCAAAGCCACAAGGGCTCCAGCACCTCGTAAAAAATGGCGACGGTTGATATGATGAATCATAAAGAAAGCGTCCTTAAATAAAAATCCTTATAATTAAGATTGTACTAAACACGAACAATCTTACATCTTTTATTAAAAAATCATGAACCTTTTCAGTCTCATATCTATAATATGTTTGTATTCAAAAAAATGCGAAACCCGCAAAGCTATTAGACAAGATCTAAAACTTCAGTACTCCTTCTTGTTGAAATGAATTAAAATCTTCGACTTATGTATGGAATCCTAAACTTTATGGTCTTGAGCTTGGGCCGACTGGCCCCTTTCGCCCGATCTTTTCAAAGGGAATGAGCTTGAAACCAGGGATGGATTTTAGTACTGGAGCATCCTTTCGCAATGAAAACTCACCAGCTTTCCAGTTGATAAATCCAGGATCTTTCTTAGCAATGTGATTAGCCCGTGCTTTTACAAGATTTGTTGGACCTCCTTTCGTTGTGAAGAAACCCTCGTGTTTTAAGGGCACACTTGGATTCCATATTAGATTCCGCTCAAACACACAGCTATCGGGTTGAATGCGGTCTTCCTCTAACAAGTTAACTAAGCCAGGGTAACGTCTTCCATGTGGCATTGTGTCGAAATTATAGCTTTCCATTAGAGCCAACCATTTTTTTTCATAGCTTTTTACAGCTTTTTTATTCCATGTTGCCAGAAAATAACTTTGTATAAATGTTGAAGCACAATCGATAAACATGTTATTCCTAATAGTTAAATAAGATCCACCATTAGTCATGATTGCGCCCATGGGCTTTGGACCCGTATTTCCAGTCTTGTAGAAGATGTTTTCTTCAATTAACCACCCCATGGTTCCATTGTCCGGATACACGGCATTCTGCTTGGGTTTTTCTGAGGCTACAGCTCGGAAGAAATTCCTACGGATTATAGTTCCTCGATGATGGGGTTTTGTTCCCATATTTCCGTAAATCACGCCCATATCCTTGAAGTCACTGGGGCCATTGTGGAAAAGGTTGTACTCAATCAAATGATCGTTGCCTCGGATTTCTATTGCGTTATGAGGGAAATTATCGAACTCCGAGTGCCGCACCACATGCCCCACCCCACGTAAAGTGACTCCTGGGCAATAAACTCGCTGCCATTCACCCCAGTGGTGAATATGAGTATTTTCAACAACACATCCACTTGCTTTTAATGTTTCCCAGTCACCACCATCAAGGCTTATAGCAGTCCCCCCAATCTGATAAATATCACAGGATTCAATCATATGTCCTTCACCTTTCAAGCGTATTGCACTGATACCATGACGGGCAATTTCACATGATTTTATCCCTATAGCTTTACCCTTGCCCTCAATTGCGGATTTGCGTGAGGTGTCAAAACGTATACCTTGAAAACTTAGATACTCAGCGCCATCTAGCTCCACCATGCTCTGCCTAAGTGTAGATACCGCGATGTGTGCATTGTCGAAATCTGCTGGTGGCAAGATGTAAAGAATTCCTTCATTGCGATCGATAAAATATTCACCTGGCATATCTATTTCTTCCAGTATATTTTCAGCGTAAAAAAAATCTTTTTTCCAGTTTAAAAGTCCACTTACTTCACCGTAGGCCAGTGTTATTTTTGCCGTTTTTTCTTCAATCCTCGCCACTTTGTTGAAAGACCACTCCCAATCTTTACTGAACACCCCATTGAGCCATATATCCTGTTCTGTACCCCATAGACCAGGACGCTTGTCACTGTAGGTAAATATCCCCCCTTGCTTGTTGAAATTTTTATCATTGCGCTTAGGTCCCATATCCAATACTTTTGCAATTCTCATATGGCCTTCATTGGGGTAACGAGCAAGAGTCATTTGCTTACCATTGACAAACAACTGCAAAGGAGGCTGTGGCGTTGGTAGCGAAAAACCTCGACGTTTTAATGCTCCATACTCGCTAATAGCATGTGCTTTGAGATTACACTTGAGTAGCTTTGTTTGGGCCTTGGCACTGATTAGCCGCTTCAATACTGCGGGCTTAGTTACAGGACTAAACCATTCACGCTTCAGAATACGACCACCAAAAAGTGTGGCAAGCTCACCTGGAGCAGACATATATGTTACGGTTGCCCCACCTCTTCCGGAATCTGCTTCCGTAAGTTTAAAACTTGTACTTCGTTGATAAATTCCCCCACGCAGGATTACTTTTGCTCCTCCCACAGGGATCGCCCTTAAATTTTGAATGGCCTTCTGAGCCCTTTCTAAGGTTCTAAATGCTTGAGTTTTACTGCCAAGATTTTTATCATCACCATCTAGTGAGACATAAAATGTAGCCTCTTCTGCGTAAATGAATAAGCTTGAAAAGACCAAGCTCATCAAGACGATGATCTTTTTCGACAAAAGCCTCATTAAATAATTTCTTCTTGTACACATTTTTTCCATCACACACTCTATCTAAAGGATTCTGTTTATTTACTTAGCTTTATTCGGGAAGTTCGAGATCTTATCTATTTTAAACAAAAAATAATAATTATGCCGATATTCAGTATAGGCCTTAAATAAAGTGGTCTTTCTCTTGGGCCTGTAATACTACCTCTGCCTGCCTACTCTGCTCTTTAGTTGCCAGTTTTCATCAAAGAAGTCGGCATCTTTAGGAATGCCGGGGAAGCGCGTTTTCATCTCATTCAGTTCGGGTTTACTTACAATGTCCACAATGGCCCAATCCGGCAACATGGGGACTTGGCGGGCATTATTTAAATAGGCGTATTCGCGGTAGGTGAAACTACTATTGATGACAATATATTTTTGCGAATTCAGCGGATTGGTGTAGATCAGAATCGGTGCATGACTCTTGGCATCAAAAGTTTTTTTACCCATTTGTACTTTTTCCTTATCCCACTTCAGGGGTATTTTGGAAAGAATGTCAGCAATGACTTTATTTGAGGAGAAGTCACCCCACAATATAAGATTGTGCTCAACTATATCTTGCTCAGTAATTTCAGTATCCTTTTTCACACGGGCATGACCACGAAAGTGCTGCCGCCAATGCTTTATAGCGCGCTTTTGCTCACTCTCACACCATTGGCCAATAGTCTCATTAATGGCTTCACCACTTGGCGTCACCATGATAAAGCTGCTCATGAGAGCATCGTCGATGGGCCCCTGAAGTTCGTGTACCTTTTTGAGCTTGGCATCATTTGATCCCATTTGCCACTGGCCAGCTTCCTGATAAACCTCACATCCCCAACTACGGTCCGAGAGCGCCTTGGAGACGATTAATTTTTGTCCATCAATATTTAAAATCACTTCTTTATTGAGTTCAAAAGGCGCCTGCCCTGCTTTCATTTTAAATTTCAAGCCTCTTGTACCCGATGTGATGATGTCAATTTGATTGCCCACAATCTCAGCACGTACACGAGCGGGCTCCCAATGTTCCTTCATGGCGCTGATCGTCAGCCAGTACTGCTTATTATATTTGAGTGTATGAGTCAATTTATTAATTATGCGAGGGACTTTGTCTTTTCCGGCTTTCGCCAGACTATACATTTTTTCTTCAATGATTTTTTTTGAATCTGGATGGATCTTATGCTTGGTATTTGGACCAATTATATGCATTAGCTCAATACCTTCTTTAGCCAAGGCCATCTCCATGATGTCCGCCGCTTGCTTTTGCCTATCTAATTCGCCGCTATAGGCGATAAGCGGAACATGAGATAAATTGATCGCATTATCATCTGAGTCATACCAACGCCAGAGTTTTTCTTCCCACCAATAAGGTTTTAGAGTTTCTTTTTGGAAGGATTTCAGAAATTCCGGAGTTTCAGAAAAGCCCGCTCCTGGATTAGCTGCAAACCAGCGATCAGCATATAAGTGAGCGAATTGCCAACAGCCCGCCCCCCCCATGGAAAAGCCACGCACACTAATTAATTCTTCGTTAATGCGGTACTGAGTTTTTACATGTTCCAAAGCTTCTAAAGTATCGACTTCTCCGGCAAACTTAAAGGCATTGCTATAACGACCATAAGGATGCAAGACAATAGTGTTGCGTGGTGAGTAGTAGCCCACATCTTTCATTTGCTTAGCCATAAAGACTGTCTCGGACAGACTTTCACCTCGCCCATGAAACCAAATATCGAGGCGAAGTTCCTTTTCTCCCTGAGGCCGATAGTTATCAGGAATCACTAGTCCATAGGGTTGAGCGCTCCCATCTAATTCACTACGGAAACCACGTACAACGAGTCCAGTTTCTTGTAGCCAAGGTGCCTTACCCATAAGTAAAAACTTAGCACGCTCTTTTCCTAGCTCAATAAGCCCGTGAGCCTGTGCCAGATGATTTATATGAAAGAATTCGCGGTTCTCGAGATTGTCCTTGATGCAACGATGAAAGATTTCTACATCGGGTGAAAGTTTTTTGGCAATAAGAAATTTACTGGTCTGTAAGGAATCGATTAATGAGGCCAGCTCACTGAGCTCTTTGTTAAGCTTGGCTTGATCCTTAGCAGGAACTTCAATGCCGACCTTAGGGATTTGACGCACCGAATCGGGATGGTTGTCTTTTTCGCCATCGGCCATAAGAACAGATGCGAAACAGTAAGATAAAAGGGCAAGGAATTTTATTTTATTCACGAAAACTCCATTAATTAATTTTTCTAATACTTGTACGTCCAGTCATTATCTTACACGATCAAGCCTCTAAAGTCCTAATTTGTCTGCGAAGTACTGCTAGCAGCTGCTTGAGGGTTCAATTGTGAGTCCGGCATAAAATAACGTGTGGTGTCAGCCACACGATCAGGCCTGTAAAAAAGCTTGAGGGCTCACTTGTGAGTCCGGCATATATCGAACCAAACCAGGTGAAGTATTATAGAATAATGTTATGCATGCATGCGGAACTCACTAATTCTTCATCTATCTTTTTTTCTAACTATGACAAACTCGAGTAAGTTAATGCGTACTTTCAGCACTAAAAAGTAAATCTAATTCCTTGCTGGATTAATAGCATACTTATTAGGACATAATGCCGTTCTATCATTCACTACTTAATTGGTCAGTTTTCGTCAAAGAACTTGGCGTCTTTCGAAATGCCGAGAAAGCACAAAGCTATTTTTGTGAGGGGCGCGTCCAGTTGAATTTATCAGTTTTGCGGAGCTAATAATCAATATCTTTGCGCATTTTGCAAAGTTTATCGAAGTATTAATTACTTGGGGGTACGCCAGTGCCAACGATCTGTTCTAAAGGGGTAAGCCGCAAAATTTTCTTTATTGTAGAGATTACACAGGGGAAAAGGAGCCCAACCATAGCGTACGGCAATAGGCTTTTTGACTGTGGGATGCGAAAGAACCACGCTATTATTGTCGTCAACGACAGCATTGGCGGGGTAAAAGACGCCGCTCTCATCGACTATTTCAAAACCTAAAAGTGTTTCTTTAGGAACTTCATGTCCATCTAGATTTAGCGTTTTGCTCGTGAGGCCAGTACCGACGGAGTCAAACTTTACCAGAGCCTTGCCTCCTAGGACTTCCCATGACTTAAAAACAGGCCCTTTATAAACTCCTGCTTTCTTATAAACCTTTGCCAATGCCATGGCGCTAAAACGCTGCGCAGGAATTTCCTTAAAAGGTGGATGAATATCTTTTTGCATGCCTCCATCCGGTATGGTAATAAGCCAAGCATTTTCTATGCTCTGCTCTACTTCAGCTAATCCCTCGGCAAAGCGGGAACTATGAGAATCTATCGGCTTATCTTTTCTAACTCCAAATGGAGCCAGCGAGGTCATAATAAAGGGAAGCTTAGGCGATTTAAATAGACGACGCCAGTCAGCAATCATAGTAGATATTTTATGCTTATAGGTGGAGAATCCCCAGACGTTACCCTCACCCTGGTACCATAAAACACCCTTTAAACCATAGGGCATGATAGGCCCAATCATGCCATTAAAGTGACCGCCTGGTCCGGAAGAATTAGGATCTTTCTTCCTCCGTTCATCAACTTTTTTATTAAAGGCTTTGCAGTCCGCTCTTTTTTTAACCACATCACTTGGCATCCACTGCTCGATAAAAGTACCACCCCAACTGCCATTAATGACGCCAATAGGGACGGCTAGTTCTTCTTGAATAGTCTGACCGAATAGATAGCCAATCGCTGAAAACGGGAGTGAGGTATCTCTTGTTGCCACAGCCCAATTGCAATCAACATCCGTCTGTAGCTCATCCGAGACCGATTTCGGAATCGTACAGAGACGCAGTAAGTTATTACCTGCTTTTTTATGGGCATCAGCGACAGGTTTAGACTTTAAACAAGCACGTAAAGACATCCTCATATTGGACTGACCTGCACACAACCAAACATCACCTACAAGAATATCTTTAAGAGCAATGGAATCACCCTCAGCATTTGAGGCAAGCAGTGTTCTGCCTTCTGCAGAAGGCTCAAGAGGATCAAGCGTCAATAACCACATGCCGTTTTTATCTGCCTTCGTGGTTTTCTTTTGTCCAGCAAAATCAACGCTCACCTGTTGACCTGGAAATGCTGTACCCCAGATGGGTACAGGACAGTCTCGTTGAAGAACCGCATGGTCTTTAAAGACGCCGCTTAAAGTGATCCTTTTATTGTTTTGATCTCCTGCGAAACAGGGCAAGATCAAACTCATTGCGATGACTATAAACAAGATTATTTGTTTCATTTATTAACTCGATGCTTAAATGTTTTCTTAACTAAATTTAAAGAGAAATACAGCCCACTAATTACACGGACTCATTTCTATATGCTGATCCAATCAACCCTCATTAATGCCTATTTCTGCGAGGGACGTTTCCAGTTAACCTTAGCTGCTTTTGTAAGGTAAGAATCCATATCTTTGCGCATTTCGCTAAATTTCTCGGGATAGTCTTTGCTGAGGTCCTTCTTCTCAAAAGGATCTTCTTTAAGATTGTAAAGCTCGTACTTGTGTTTTTGGCTATCTTTTACAAGCTTCCAATCAGCAATTCTAAGGGCGTGTTTCTTGTAGCCCTGCAACCAAGTATAGTATTGCTTGCGCTTGGTAAATTCTTTTTGATTGGCATAAAGCACTTCCTCGAGAAATGATTGGCCATCCATGTGACCCGAGTATTGAATGCCCGCGGCATCAATCAAGGTGGGCATAAAATCCATGGTCATGGCCTTAAATTTTGATTGACTACCGGGTTTGATTTTACTCGGCCAAGTGAAAGAAGTGCAAACGCGTAAGCCTCCCTCGTACATGTGAGTTTTGTCTGCGCGGAGCTTCCCATTATCTGCACCATATCTGAGCTTGCCTCCGTTGTCGGAGGTAAAAACAACGAGAGTATTGTTTGCTAGCCCGAGTTTATTTAGATGGTCTAAGACACGTCCAATTGAATGATCCATATGCTCAATAAGACCTGCAAGTAGCGCACGTTTTTCACTCGCATTTGGATGCCTTTTTTTGAATTTCTCATAGAACTCTTTCGGGGGATGAATCGGGTCATGTGGTGCGTTGTAGGCAAGAAACTGAAAAAAGGGACGCGCATCATTTTTGGCGGCTTCGATGTCCGCTATTGCCCAATCACTAAACAAATCTGTTGCGTGTGTTCCCTTGGTGGCAAGTGGCTGGAAATTTTTGTACATGTACTCATTACCGTGACGCGTATGTTCCCAATAATCATCCATCATATCACCCAAGAAACCATGAAAAAATTCGAAGCCTCTTTCATTTGGCGTATTGGGAGATTTAAGCCCCAAATGCCATTTACCAATTAAGCTAGTTCGATAGCCATTTTTTTGGAAGACATCGGCAATGGTCGTAGCCTCAGGGTCGAGAAAGCCCCAGTTGCCGGAATCAGGAGTTCGTACAACACCGGGAACTCCCACCATGTCTTGGTTACGGCCGGTGAGAAAAGCGGCTCTTGAGGGTGAACAAACACAGCTATTGGCAGTGAATTGCGTAAAGCGCATGCCTTCTTTCATCAACTGATCAATGCGTGGCGTCTGGATATCGGGTGAACCATAAATAGATAAATCGCGATACCCGAGGTCATCTACCATAATAAAGAGGATATTTGGCTCTTTTGCGTTTAATGAATTAATAGAGAGACATAAGATAATAAAAATAAAGAAGCGATACATAAGAGGTACTAGTTTTTTAAAATTTTAGAAGTTCTAGAAGCCTGAATCAGGACTAGAAGACGGAGTTAGAGATTTTAAGAAAATTGTCCTATGGTGCACTCAATAAGATCATTTCTTGAGCTTAAGGACAGTAAGATTATCAATTCTTGCGGGGCCTTTGGCGACGGCCCAGCGGATATTATTTATGGGCCAGTTGATGTAATCATGCTTAATTGTTAAGGGCTCAGAATTCTCAGCATTGAGTACTCTTACTGTTAGCTGATCTTTGTTGAGTTCCACAAGGACTTTGTAGTATTTGTCCGGGGAATGACCTTGCTTACGAGTGTTGTAGACTGCTTTTGGCTTGCTATCACTTTGAACTCTTAAAAATTTTGGAGTTAATACCACGCGACATATATGTCCTTTTCCTGGCCCCACACCATTGAGCGTGACAATGACATTTTTTGCCTTGTGTAGCTGGACTTCAAAGTAAACTAAAGCTCTGTGACCGATAGCCAAATCCATGCCCGACGTTGCGACGTGTTTATCTTCAGCGAGTTCTCTGCCTTCCAACTTTCCATCAAGGATCTCATACTGACCTTTTATGGGGACCCATTTGGGAGAGAGTTGCTCATAAGTCTTGTTTTCAAAATCAAAGTCACAAAGGATAGCCACTTTGCCTGCACTTCGCTTATCGAGCTCAGTCTGTACTTCAGGTGAAAGAGCAAAGATACTCAAATTAAAGAGCAAGAGGAGATATAATACTTTTTTATTCATCCTTATTCTAAGTCCCAAAATTCATCGCTTAGATGAATAGTAATTACGTCCTTGTTAAGCGACGAAACATGGCCATCGACCCACAACAAATTAGGAGCGTAATTATGGCGAATGCCTATGGGGGCAGCCCAGGTTGACTTGTTATTTATCAGATAACCTAAAGGAACGCGATTATGCCATGGATGAGTTGTGTTTCCATGTCCGCTATCAGCAAAGAAAAGAGTCTGTGCTGGATTATTAACTTTACTAAGTTTTCTTTCACTTAAATTCGAATAATTGAAGCCGTAAGAGGGATTCCATTGTTCCGGATTAGGATTCGGATCACTTGGGCACTCCAAGACACTCGTATCGCCAGGGAAGTTCTGCCTTGTCGACCATGGACCAGGATTTGGGAAATTAGCATGACGTATAATGCGTTTGGCGTCATCTAGGTACATATACATAGTTGTACCAATTTGTTTGAGGTTGCTTTTACATACACTTGAGCGACTCTTATCTCTAGCATTACCCAAAACCGGCACTAAGAAAGAAACAAGAATACCAATAATAGCCACCACCACCAAAATTTCGATTAAAGTAAATTTCTTTTTCAAAAACTTCATATAATTTCATCCTTTAATAGTAATAATTATATATGAATTGTACACAAAAAGTAAGATCTTACGGAAATTATAAAAAAAATCAGTTTTTTTTTTAACAAAAATGGATCTTTGATCCGCAAGTAGTCCCGCCCTTTTCGTATCTAAGAAAAGGTATCTAGTTCAAGCTTTAGAGGCTGTGTAAAAAAACTCTTTTAGGTGCAGAGCACCGATAGGAAATAGCGTGTGGTTCAACCACACGTTTGAAATAAAAATTTATCTAAGGTGTAACGCACCGACATAAGGTAATGAATGTGTCGGACTTACAGCCCTCTGATAAGCTAATGATTAGTAGCCACTTAAATCTTTGCTAATCAGACCAATATCTAAATCCATTCCCGAAGTTGAGACGTGTTTGTCTTCAGCGAGTTCTCTGCCTTCCAACTTTCCATCAAGGATATCATACTGACCTTTTATGGGGACCCATTTGGGAGAGAGTTGCTCATAAGTCGTATTTTCAAAATCAAAGTCACAAAGGATAGCCACTTTGCCTGCACTTCGCTTATCGAGCTCTTGCTGCAATTCAGGTGAAAGTGCAAGAGCACTTAAATTAAAGAGCAAGAGGAGGTATAATACTTTTTTATTCATCCTTATTCTCTGTCCCAAAGTTCATTACTTAGATGAATATTAATCATGTCCTTCAGTGTTGAAACGTGGCCATCGACCCACAACAAGTTGGGAGCTTCATCATGGCGAAGTCCAATGGGAGCTGCCCAGGCAGACTTGTTGTTAATCAAATAACCTGCAACAGCGCGATTATTCCACGGGTGAGTGGTGTTTACATGCCCACTATCAGCAAAGAAGATAGTCTCTGCTGGCTTACTTACTTCAGCAAGTTTCTGTTCCTTTAAATAGAAATAATTAAAACCATAAGAGGGTTCCCAACTAGCTGGGTCCGCCTTTTCATCGCTGGGGCATTCCAAAATACTATTATCTCCCGGAAAAACATTTGCTCTTGACCAAGGGATGTTTAAGCCAGTAGAAGGATTTGGCGTAACATGATTAATAATGTACTGAGAATCGTCCAGATATAAATACATCGTCACGCTCAATTGTTTGAGGTTGTTTTTACATACACTTGCGCGACTCTTATCTCTTGCATTGCCCAAAGTTGGTAATAAGAGAGATGCAAGAATACCAATAATAGCCACCACCACCAAAATTTCGATTAAAGTAAATTTCTTTTTCAAAAACTTCATATAATTACATCCTTTCATAGTAATAATTAAATATGATTTGTACCCTAAAATCGAGATCTTACGGAAATTATAAAAAAATCAGTTTTTTTTTAACAAAAATGGATCTTTGATCCGCCGATTGTAGATCGTAATCTGTTGTGGCTAAGCGAAGGCATGTAGTTCAAGCTTTAGAGGCTGTGTGAAAAACAAATATAATTCTGTGTAGGGCTGAAAGCCCGTCCGATTATAGCATGCACCGATAGGTGCATGATTGTATTGAAAGAGGAAGTTGAAGGGCTGTAAGTCCGACCGAGTCAATAAGTTCGGTCGGTACTTCGTACCTTGATCTTATGTATCAAATTAATGTGCACCTATCGGTGCACACTATTATAGTGCGGTACTCTGTACCTAAACACTTGTTTTTCACACAGCCTCTTTAGCTTGCGGACTTTTTCAGCACTCTAAAGAGTGGACTACATACCTAGAAATCAAGCTTTTCAGCACTCTAAAGAGTGGACTACATACTTTGGAACTCCGCATCCATGCGGTTTAATCACGGCCTATACTCTTGTGAGTTTGGTCTATATCGAAACTAAACTTGAGCCCTATCCCCCTTCCGTAATTTATTATGCGGTTCACCGTACACACGACAATAATTCGATGCTTTGCACCTGAGTCTTGATTCAGGGATCGTCCTAAAACCACATAATTCATCAGTATTGAGCACATCTCTAAAAAATTTAACAAGAGTTTATTTTTACTATAAAATAGTAGAAACAACCGTCTATTTTTACTATAAAATAGTAGAAACAACCGTCTATTTTTACTATAAAAAATTGTTTTTTTATGATCAAGGCTTATTTTATTAAATCATTAAAGGTTTTGATATGAAAAGAAATGCAGAAATCTATTTAAAAAATTGGCTCTATAAAAGTCATCGAAAACCCTTAGTCTTACGAGGTGCTAGGCAAGTCGGTAAAACATGGTCTGTTCGCCACTTAGCAAAAAGCGAGAACATGAAATTAATTGAATTAAATTTTGAAAAAGATTTAATCATTAAAGAAATTTTCACCTCCAATAATCCCCATGAATATATTAGTCTTCTAGAAATGCATTTATCTTGCACGATCAACATAGAGAACAGCTTATTATTTTTAGATGAAGTCCAAGCTTTTCCGCAAATCTTGGCAAAGTTACGTTGGTTTTATGAAGAGATGCCAGAACTAGCTCTTATCGCAACGGGTTCACTCTTGGACTTTACACTTGAAGACCATACTTTTAGCATGCCAGTTGGCCGCATAAGTTACTATTATTTGGAACCCTTTAGTTTTAATGAGTTTTTGTCTGTTACTGGCAATGAAATACTACGTGATTTTTTAGATACAATAAATCTTACCCAGATATCACAGGGAGAGGCGATCAAGCCTTTGATTCATAAGAAACTTTTAAGTTTATTCAAAATATACACAATAGTGGGAGGGATGCCGGAAGCATTAAGCACCTGGATTGATACTCATTCATTTACTGAAATCTCTATTATACAACAAGACCTCCTAGCTACTTACCGTGATGATTTTTCAAAATATTCCGCAAGGTCTCAAAAAGAAACCTTAGATATAGTTATGAGGAGTCTGCCGCGAATGATTGGTCATAAAATCAAATATTCAAATATCAGTAAAGAAATTCGAGGCGATGTTATTAAACGAGCTTTAAACCTACTATGCACTGCAAAAATCTGCCATAAAATACATACGACAAGTGCTGATGGCCTTCCTTTAGATGCAAGTTCAAATCCTAATAAGTTCAAAATGATTTTTCTTGACTCAGGTTTAGTCTCAGCGGCCTTAGGCTTACAGCTCAACTTAGAAATGCAAAAAACAAATATTGAACTAAGTAACAAAGGCGCAATTGCCGAACAAGTTGTCGGGCAACTCCTACGAACAACAGAACCTTATTATATAGAGCCATCACTGCACTATTGGGCAAGAGAGAAAAAAGGTTCCGAAGCTGAAGTCGATTACTTAGTTCAGTCTGGTTCTACTCTTTTGCCCATTGAAGTAAAAGCTGGGAGTACGGGATCAATGAAGTCTCTACACCTACTCATGGCTCAAAAAGGCTTAAAAATTGCCGTTAGACTTAACTCCGACCTGCCAAGTTTGGTTGATGTTAATTTTAAAATCAATCCAAATGATCGAGCGGAATATAGTCTTCTATCACTCCCAATATATATGACTGAACAAGTTAAACGTTTAACTGGATAAGCTAAAATTTACACTTGGTATTTTGCCCAAAGTTCCTCGAGGATTTTTTTGCTCATCTGAATGCCCTCAATTTCGTTTTTACTGGGATTAGTGCCCTCGTATTCAATGCCAATCCAGCCCTTGTAAGCACTTTCAACGGTCAGCTTCATCATGCGTTCCACATCAATTTCGTATCCAAAATGTCGGTTTTTTACTGTGTACTTTTTACCTGGCACGAGATCATAAGTTTTGGCACTAAGGGCTTTGGCGTACGGAAGCATGGCCTTAGTTCCCGCGTAGGGATCGAAAAGAGTTTTGCTCTCTCTATCCCAGAAATTCCCAAAGTCGGGTAAGGTTCCAAAATTATCTAGATTGACTTCTTTCATCAGGCTAGCTAAAAACTCCCCATCAGAAGACAAGCCACCATGATTTTCAATAAGAATATTCATATTAAATTCTTTGGCTTCTGCACAGAGTTTGGACATGCCATCCGCGAGAAGTTTGCGCTGCTCATCAGTTGAGCCCTGACTGCGGGCATTAACGCGAATGCTGTGGCAATTCAATTCCGCAGCAGCCTCAAGCCACTTGCGGTGATTGGCCACAGCCTGATCGCGTTTGCTACTTGAAGGGTCGCCAAGGTTACCATTGCCATCTACCATGACAAGTAAATTTTCTATACCAAAATCCTGTGAACGTTTGTTCATTTCTTTCGAAAATTTAAGATCCGGCTTACGACCGGGGAAAAAAGCCCCTACGTATTCACAGGCTGCGATATCGAGGCTGCGAGTAATTTTGGGAAAGTCTAAAGAGTCCAGTTTTTTGTACCCTGACTTGCCAAAAAAGCCACGATGGAGTGAGTATTGAGCTAAAGAGATTTGAAGTTCTGGTTTTGAACTAAAGCTCTTACATGAACTCGCTAAGGCGGCTAAGGCAGAAGCTGCTATAAAATGGCGGCGATTAATATTCGAATGACTCATAGTGTATCTCCTAGTTTTTGATTCTATTTTTCAATTCTTTTTAAAGTTAATAAGCGAAAATCAATTATTCCTTCGCCGGTTTTTTTAAGAGCTTTAAGCTGCAAAACTCCTTTACCCTTTTCTAGCTTTATCACCCCCATATTTAAAGGTCGAAAATCCTTCACGTAGGATTCGATTCTAGGAGTATGATCTTCATCCATACCTTTCAAAGGTGGATCATGAGCATGATCAACACTTGCTTCAATGCTGTTGCCTGCAAAGGATAACTCCAAGACTGACCCCTGGTGGCCCTCTTTACAGGTGTAATAAATCACAGCTTCGTAATTGCCTTCGGCCTCCACCTCTCCATCCCAATAAATATAATCGTCAGTCGTTTCCCAATTATGCCAAAAACTACAGTTGGGGTGTTTACTGGATCTTTTGAGTGTTCCAGTTGCTTTGGCATCGCGAGCTGGAAGCTGACTAAACGGGGAGTCAGGATGAGTAATCACAAAGGGTCGATTTTTATTAAAATCTTTGGCTACATCGCGTTTGGTTTCCTGTAGCTTGTTTTTCATTTTCTGAGCAATCAGAGGGTACTTTTTACTAATATCTACTTTTTCGCCGGGATCGTTCTCAATGTCGTAGAGTTTACCTTCATTATTGAAGCGATATTTTTGATTTCGGATGCTCGACTTACTACTCCATTTTGCATAAAGGTAGCGCTCGTTCATTTGCGTACTGCCCATTAATTCAGCCTTCATACTTCGGCCATCCAAAGCTTTTTCACTGATTAATTTCACATCACATAAATCAGCTAAAGTTGGCATTAAGTCAATAACTCCTGAAATTTGCTTTACTTCTCGTGCAGGTGGGATTTTTCTAGGCCACTGAATCACTAAAGGAGAACGTAGACCACCTTCGTACACACTTCCTTTGCGACCGCGCATGCCCCCATTCCAGCGATCACCATTGGGACCATTATCTGACATGTAAAGAACTATCGTATCGTCACTCAAATTTAGCTCGTCTAATTTCTTTAATAGACGGCCCACATTGTAATCAATATTTTCGCACATGGCTAGAGCGGCTTTTAGGTGATTATTGACTTTCACAGGCATTTTGAAATCGTCTTTTTTGTCATATTTATCCCACCAGCGATCGGGTATCTGCATGGGTGAGTGAGGAGTGGCATAAGGTAGATATACAAAAAAGGGATTATCTTGATTTTTCTCGATAAAGTCAATAGCCTTATTTGTGAAGTCATCGATAATAAAACCCTGCCCCGGAACAATTTGATTGTTGCGTTCCAGCATGGGACTGTAATAATTCCCCCAATGACCAGAGCAGAAGCCATAGAATTCATCAAAGCCTCTAGCATTAGGATGATAGGGGTACTGCATGCCATTATGCCATTTGCCAAAGGCCGCAGTCTTATAAGCTGAAGCTTTAAACATATCGGCTATGGTCTGCTCATCCGAATCGATACGTTCCCCACCTTCACTTGTGGAATAGACTGAGCTCCGCTCATGGTAGCGCCCGGTGAGGAATTCCGCTCGTGTCGGTGAACAAACAGGCTGGACATAAAAGTATTTGAATTGGGCACCATTTTTGGCGATTGAATCTATATGCGGCGTATCCATATCGCGGTTGCCATTCATGCTTAAATCACCCCAGCCCTGATCATCTGTAAGAATGACTATGACATTGGGTTTTTCCCGCTTAGCATAAGCGGAAAAAATTAAACACATAAGTAAAAGTACTCTAGCGCTTAAGTATTGCATTTTAGTGCTCTTTCTTTTTGAGGGTTTTGAGGTAAGCAATAATATCTCGTAAGTCTCGTTTGCTTAAGACTGTACCAAGTGGTGGCATGGAGGATAGTGGCTTGCTCACTGAAGCGACATCCGCCATGGCAAAATCTTTATTTTTACCGTCGGCCATTTTGAGTACAAGTGTTTGTTCATCCTGTGAAACTAAAGAAGCCACTAGCGTATCTCCGTTTTTCATTTGTACCGTCACATTACCATAGCCCGGAACCACATAATTAGCGGGTGCAACAATGGACTCCATCAAATATTCTGGTCTTGCTCTTTCTAAGCTAGCAATATGACTTAAGTCCGGAGCTACTACCCCACCCTTATCTTCGATTTTATGGCAAATAATACACTGCCCCAAGCCTTCATTATAAACCATCTTTCTACCATTGATAGGGTCACCTCCATAAAGCGTTGCCTTGTATTCATGTAAGGGGCCTTGATCTTTTAAAGTATTTTTAAACTTCCCTAGGAGATGTTTTACCGCTTTATGCTGACTTTTTTCGGCGGCCTCTTGGAGCTCCAATAAAGCTGAGGGCTCATAGTTACCTTCAATTGCCTGACTCAAAGATTTAATTAAAAGACGCTCCCCTTTAACATAAGTTTTATGCGCCAAAGCCAAATAGAGCAACTGCAGATCAATTTGTTTATCATATAGGTTCTGTAGGTAGTCATTAAACATAAGCATATCACTCTGAGATAAATGAAAGAGCGCTTCTTTGCGGAGAACAAATTCTTTATCTTGTAAAAGTGTCTCGGTAATTTTTGCTACCGAAGCATCTGAACTAGAAATCAATTTTTTATAGAGATTCAGGCGTTCAGCCACATCGCCATTTGGATTCATCACTTGCGCAGCTAAGAGGTTCTTATTTTTGGCGAGGCCATACTCAATAGATAAACTAGTGAGCAAGGCCTTCATAGCTTTGGACTCTTCTTTATCAAGCAAATCACTTACGATGGCTTTTATTTGTGGTGCGGTATCGAAGCGCTCGGAGTTGACGGGTCTGATCTGTCCAATAATAGGATCCATTGGGGCTTCTTGCTGCCAGCGAATGAGGTCGTTGAGGGCTACTTGACGAATATGCTCTGGAGCCGATGAGTTGTAGATCAAAGCTCGTACATTTTCTACAGCTAGAGCATCACCACGACGAAAGTTCCATTGCAAGAGGCGCTCTAAAATAGTCTCGGTAAGCTGTGGTTTTCCCTGAGTGAATTTCTTAAGGGCCAACGCAGCTCGCATGGCTAAGTCATGATGATTCATACGATCAATCGCCAAGACGGCCTCCTGTACAATACTCACAGCAGCATCATCTAAAAAGTCAATCACGCGCTCATCGTTTAGCCGAGTTAAAGCTAATAAGCTCACCATGCGGGATGCGGGTGATGAATTCTTTATATACTTACTGATTTCGTCAGCATTGCTCGTGTAGATCAACCCCGCAGCTATGGCGTGACGCAAAAAAACGTCGTCATTTTTACTCGCAGTATGAATTAAAGCTTGAATCACTTTTGCGTCATTGGCAACTTTTCCGAGGGCAGTGGCCGCATAAAATTGAACCCGTGCATGCTCATCCTTTAAAAGCTTCATGAGGGGCTCTTTGGTCTTGGGATCCTTGGACTCACCCAAAACTTTTGCGATTTGCGCACGTACACGCCAATTGCGATCTTCGCAAAACTTTAAGAGTTCTTTATTAAAGCTCTTATCTTTGCGGGAAAGTTGCCCAAACCCCCAAATACTATGGAGTCGAGCTAGTTCATTCTCTGTTTGCTGAAGACCTTTTGCAAAGACTTTGGCATCTTTTCTCTTAGCTAGTTCAAATTGTGAAAAAAGGCGAACGCGCATATCGCGGTGGAATAAGTTTTGATAGAGTTCCTGAGCTGAGCTGGAAGTAAAACCTTTTCTTAAGATTCGACTAGCACTGAGCACTGATTCTTTTTGCATGGCTTCAGGATTTTTAAGAAGGTAAATAGCGCCTTTACGACTGCCATCTCTAGGATTGCCTGAAGCAACATAATCGGCTAGATATAGGCGTCCATCACGATCAAATTCAGTATCCATAATGAGGCCACCAGACCAAAAGTGATCGTGATCTTTTTTCTTTAAACCTGCTCCGTCGGGCTCAAGATCAAAGGCGTGAACCCCATTTTGATAAGCACTAAAGAGAAATTTGTTGTCGTACTTGCTGCCCATGGATTCACCAGGATTAAAGGTCATGCCGGCAGATCCCCCTGGGATAAAGAAAATGGATGGGATCACATAAGCCGCCTGCCCTTGGTGCTGTTCACGCCAGTCACCTTCCAATACCCAAGCATCTAAGGGTTTTGGCCCCTTGCGTTCATTGAGTTTTGTGGCACGAAAAAAAGTTGTTTTGTTTTCATGACCGGAATTCCAGCCATAATCACCTAATTCCACGAGGTAGCAAACGCGAGATTTATCGCCTTGACCACGATTATTATCGACCGTGAATAAATTACCGTATTGATCAAAAGCTAGATCCTGGGGATTGCGATTGCCAAAAGTAAACTCCTCTAAATGACTGCCATCGGGTTCACAACGAAAAATAGTTCCACGCTCACTGCTTTTCAGGACTTTTCCTTCTTTCGTTTTAACGCGATAACCACGATCCCCATTGGAAAAATAAAGTCGACCATCTACACCCCATTCAAGGCCATGTAGATCGTGACCATTGACGCCATTGCGAAAGCCAAAACCACTAATAAATTTTTCTTTTTTATCGTGAATGCCATCGCCATCTTGGTCCTCCAGTTTCCAAATATGGGGGATATTGGCGTAATACATTTCGCCATTGGGAGCCAAAAGAACACTGCCGGCATTACCTGCTAAAGGCTCATTAAAACCACATGCATAAGTTCGACTCTTATCCGCTTGCTCATCGCCCGTCGTGTCTTCCAGAATTGTAATTAAGTCTGAATACTCAGTAAAATGACCCGGCTTGAAGCGCCCCTTTTTTGTCCATTTTTCATAGAGATCTAAACGCCCCTGCAGGGAATTGATTTTCAGTTCATCCATGAACCATAAATTATGTTGGCGACTATCTTCTACACCACGTTGAAAACGCTGAACTTCTGCCACATATACTCTATTTTGCGGGTCGATGGTGATGGACACCGGGTTGCTAATCTTTTGGCTATCGGCATAAATATGCAAATCAAATTCCGGGGGAATACGAAAAGCTAATTTAGAATTTTTCCCTTGAGCTTTACTGTTAAAGCTCATTGAGGAAATGAGCCCAAAGGCGAGTATTATTTTACTAATTGTTGAAGACATTCTTTATTTCTTTAAACTCCTGTTTTTATCATTATTGTCACTCAGAGTATTAAAGTGACTTATATTAAAATTATTGCTTTAAATTCTATTTATGTGTTGACCTTATCGCTCTAGAACGAAACGAATGCAGAGTATTGGATTAGACATTAACTGGAGCAGCCGCTGTGTCATGCTATTCAATAATAAGTTAAGGCTCTGACTTATTACGTTTTTATATGGCGTATATCGAAAGTTTTCGCTGAGATTAATTGAGCATTCACTTAGTCAACGGGCGATATATTGATGCTCACTTTATCGAGGTAATGCATCTCAAATTTCGAGGGCCCAGCAAGTAGTTTTTCTGCGTCTCGTATATAAACGGAGAGGATGAGGTAGCGGCTTTCCGCAGGCAAAACAGTCTCGGTTTCTATTTTTTCCCAAGCGCCTTTTTTTGTGAAGGGCAAACGCTTTTGCGCAAAAGTCAAAGATTGATTCATCAACCATTGTGCCGATATCTGCGTTTTGGGCATTTCAGCATCTACGGGTAGCGATAAAATTTGAATGCCATATTGAGTTACTTGATCTGAAGCATTCATAAAATTGGCACTCGCTTTGCAAATGTAAGTTTTATTCGGATCCAAATGATATTTATTTAAATCGAGTAAATAAAAGACATTGCTATTGGAGGCATTTCCTTCTGTAACTTCACCCTCAAAAGTTGAGCTGATCATCTTTAACATTGAGTTGCCATGCAAAGGGCTAACGCCATTTTCCGCGTTAACCACGGCTGCAGTATCACCACCCCATTGATTGGCCTCTGTCGGCACGCCCTGATTATAATAGTCAGGGAGATCTTCAAAACTTTCAAAAAAAGATACCGTCTGTTGGGCTAAGCTCACAAATATATTTTTGCCATAGGCAGCAGAAGTTCCCATAAAACCTATGCACAAGCCCGCTGCCATGGTCGAAATCAACTGAAACCTACGTCGTAGGGAGTTTTTCCGATCATATTTTGAGATATTATCCATAACAGAACTTTCGAGTCTATTGCCCTCTTCTGCACTCTCGAGAATTTTATCAATCTTCAACCAACGGGGTGTACTTGCCTGTACTTCTTGTACTAAACCGTTGAAATACAAGTCGTCGGCCAAATCCTGAGCTAGTTGCGGATCATCTTGCAGGCGTGCCTTTAATTCATTAATGCGATCTTCGCTAAGTTCTTCGCTATCGTGATAGCAAACCTTTAATAAATCTTTCAAGTCTTTATTCATTATAAAGATCCTTCTTCTAAAGTGGAACTTTGAATACATTTCTTCAGCATATCATTGGCTCTAAATCGAGCTTGATATATGGCATTGCGATTCATCTCGAGTTCTGTTTCCAGTGAGTCGAGCCTAAGGCCCCTTAAACCCGTTTGCACAATTTTACTGAGCTTATCAGGTAACTTGTTGATGCAGTGAAGCAAACGCCCCACTTGTTCACTGTCAAGGCTTTGAGAGGCCTCCTGAAGCTTATCTTCGATATTGACAAAAATATGCTCACGTAAATTATCCATGGCATTATTGCGGCGCTTTGTCGTTTTGAAGTGATTGCGAAGGTGGTTATGGGCAATACCAAAGAGCCAAGAATGCATGTTCATTTCAGTATCAAAGGCCTCGAGCTTTTTGAAAGCCGTTATAAAAGTCTCCTGCGCGAGATCATCCACTTCATCCTGCTTGTAGAGCTTGGTCGCCAAATAAGACCTGAGCATGAGCTCATATTCATGAATAATAATGCGGAACTGATTCTTATCACCCGCTAAGATTGCTTCAACTATCTTTGCTACTTCACTATTTGATAAAGCCATAATTAACCCATAAAAATTGTTTTCTTTTCTTACTATTGTACGGCAAAATTCATATCTTATGCAAATCACTATTTTTTTATAAGCTAATTCAAAAGGCCATAAACAACACGATCAGACTTTATTCAGTTTCGGCTCGGTCGGACCTAAGGCCCTATATTTTCCTTTGCCATTTAGTTCATGCAGCCCGCGCTGCATGCTATTGTCGGCCGGACCTACGGCCCTAGGGCTTGAAGCCCGATATAAAATAGCGTACACCATGAGGTGTATGATAGTTGATTCATAATAATTGAGGGCCCAAGCTTGGGTCCGACACTCTATGTCAGACTCACATGCGCGAGGTATTGCCATACGAGCGGACAAAAACTATCCACCCGATTCCTAACACCTAAAGCGTAACGCTACCTAAACACGAAGTGCGCTACCCACGGCAACTTGTTGCCGCCACCTTGAGCGAAGCGATTCCTTAAGCCCTTGGGCGCCACCTTGAGCGAAGCGATTCCTTAAGCCCTTGGGCGCCACCTTGAGCGAAGCGACACCTAATTAAGCGGGACGATAGTGACACCATCTTCTAGAGTTACCTTGTCATGATCAAGTTCTTTTAAACGCCCTACTCCGGCAGCTTCCACATGGCCATCGACAAACCACATGTTTCCCTTTGAATTGTGACGAATATGAATGCCTTTACAGTTGACACCATCTCGATCATCCCAGAAAAAACCCAAGTTCTGCACTAATTGGCCATTTGTTGGGCTGGAGCCATTATCGTCCTCTTTTACAGAATCTGCAAAAAGAAAAAAGTCACTGGCTGAATTCACTTCGGATTGAGCAATATCAATACTTGAAACTGAACCGGTACCTACACCATGGAAAGTCACTCCTTCACGCGGATCCCATTTACGATCCATAGAACCACCATATGTCATTTGAATTTTGTTGTGATTCCAATCATTTAGCCAATCGCCAGGGTAAGGCAGGCTTGGACAAGTCATGACAGCTTCGTTTATGGGTAAGTAGCCTTCATTATACATCACATCAGTCCACCAATTTCCACCTGCCTTTAGCATGAGATTACCTTCATTGTCATCGGCGTAAAAATACTGGGCATTGCCTATTTGCTTAAGGTTGCTTTTGCAAACGGCAGAACGCGCCTTATCTCTAGAGCTTTTCAAAGAAGGCAAAAGTAAAGAAGCTAAAATCCCTATAATGGCCACCACCACTAAAACTTCGATTAGAGTGAATTTTTTCATACGCCAGTGTTCCTCATTATAATCATATTTAACTACAATTGTCTCGAGATTACAACAAATGACAAGAACTTAAGTTTTTTTAAAAATACTTTTTCCATTTTGGGAAATCCCGGGAGCGCCGATTTGTAATCGGCACCCTATTGCGGATTCCGCAGAGATGTTTTTTATAGAACTTTATTTGAACCACGGATCACACAGATCAACACAGATGTTTTTTTTTACATTTTAAGGTCAATTTTTATACTCTTTGGTGGTTCGTTTTTTTTTCTAAAATTAAATGATTTTTTTACCACGGAATATCACGAAAAAACACAGAAAGTTTTGAGTCAGAGTTACTATATGACATTTAATAAAAATCCGTGTTAATCCGTGTTAATCTGTGGATGAATATTTTTATATCTGTAGTTAATACCGCATTGGAATGGGTCGCTGTGTTGCCATGCGGACGGACATAATTTTAGTTCCGCAGTTAGAATGCCGATTACAAATCGGCGCTCCCAGGCTGCTCATAAAACACCTTTTACTTGCCACCTGATTCCTAAAACCTAAGCGAAGCGCTACCCAAGGCAACTTGTTGCCGCTACCTTGAGTGAAGCGATACCTTAAGCCGCTAGGCGCCACCTTGAGCCGCTAGGCGCCACCTTGAGCGAAGCGCTACCTTAAGCCACCTTTAACGCAGCGAACTAAATTGCTGTAGCTTCATGTAAAGTGACGATGGTCTGCTGCTTTTTATTGACAAAAATGACTAAGCCTTTGCCTGTAAGGGTTCCATTATTAATTCTTTTCGTAAGTTTTGCTTTAACATCACCTGAGATAATAAGCTTTGCCTTCCCTTGAATATCGATTTTAAAATCATCGCTAATTTTCAAGCTATCAAAACTGATTTTTCCGCCATGTAAATTGAGTTGGCCATCACCTGTAGCTCTCAGTGTGGCTGCCGTTATAATCCCCGAAGTCATGTTAATTTTCTGATCACTTTTTGAGTGAATCATCAAATCTTTCTCAATTTCAATTTTGCCGGAATTAGTAAAATCGATGCTTTTTGAATCCTTCCGTCCGATACTTAAAGAACTTGTTGCAACACTGCCGGTATTGGAAAAACTACCATTTTTTAAACCAAGGTGATCCGTGGTGATTTTACCTGCATTGGTGAAACTGTGGGTCTTATTCGGAACAAAGCCGATTAACATACGTTCTGACTTTAAAGAGCTGTAGCCATCCACATGAACACTGGAATCACGATGAAAGCCCGTAGTTAATTTTTCGCATTGGATATCTAATTTTATAAGTTCTGCACTTGCACTAATAATGAGGAGGTCTTCCGCTTTACCGGGAACAAGGGTAGATTTGGTGGATTTAAATTTACCCGTTCTCCAATTGCCAGGAGTATTCCATAGCGAGTCACCTGCGTCATTTAAAAAAGTGTATGATCTTTTCTCTTCTTCCAACTGTTCAGGAGAGAGTTCTTTGGCTGATACCTGAAGTGAAAAACTTGATAGAACTGTGCTTAGCAAAAAGAAACGCTTTAGCTTGTTCATTAGAGTCCTTTTATTATTCATGATTATTTTCCTTCCCAAAGGCGTATGTAATCCACCATCAATTTACCACCATCTAGAGCTTTGAAGGTAAATTCACTTCGCTCTTTTAGGCTGACTTGTTTATTTTCGTAAACTTGGCCTTGGCCATTGAGATTGATAATGAGTTTTCCGGGTGTGAATTCAATTGTCATCACATTCCATTCATTGAGTTTGAAAGCGGATTTTTTGTTATCAAAAATCTCCCCTTCAGAAAGGTGAAGTTGGTAACCACCCGGTTTAAAAAAGACTTTGTTTATGTGATGACCAATATCGATTTTTGGACGCGTCTCAAGAACTTCTTTGCCCGTGTACTGAAAACGCAGTGTACAGACAAATTTTTCCGGTAAGTTTTCGAGGCGGATAACCGGTCCCAGACCTAGGTGGTGGTCTCTCTTTAGGGCTTTCATGGCCTCTTCTTTTGTTTTAAAATCGGGTGCCCCCGTTAAAATGCCATTTTTAACCTGCCAATTCTTCGTTCTAGTTTGCCACCACTTAGAGTCCAGAGCTTGCTCAAAATCATCGCTGTACAAGAGTTTGCCCTCTGTAAAGAGTTCTGATTTAAATTGCTCAGCACAGAGGCTGCTCATCATCAAAGCCAGGCTTATCAATATTTTCTTCATGTTTTATCCTTTCTGAATTGTTGTAATTCATGATTGTCGTGAAAGGCTAAGCAAATGACAGCGTCACAATAAAAATCGTGCATTTTTGAAAATGTAGGATGATAAAATCAATTGATAATTTCTTGAAGTGCTTTTTTATAGAACTATAATTTAACCACGGATCACACAGATTAACACAGAGATCTGTCACTACGTTCAATGTAGCGGCAACAAGTTGCCTTAGGTAGCGCTTCGCTTAGGTGGCGAACTGCGTTCTTAGGTATCGCTTCACTCAGGGTTTAACGAAACTACACAGGAAACTTGAGTCAATTCAATTGTGAATGGACAATTGATAATGGAGAATTTCTTGAAGCTAAGGGAGCTGGGAGCGCCGATTGTTAATCGGCACCCTGTTGCGGGCTCCGCAAAGATGTTTTTTATAGAGTTATAATTTAACCACGGATCACACAGATTAACACAGATGTTTTTTAACTGACACAATTCATTTTAGTACTCTTCTGTGCTCTTTGGTGGTTCATTTTTTTATAATATTAAATGATTTTATTTAACCACGGAAAATCACGAAACAACACAGAAAGTTTTGAGTCAGAGTTACTATATGACAACTACTATGTTTAATAAAAATCTGTGTTAATCCGTGTTAATCTGTGGATGAGTAATTTACTTTTTTTCTTCCACTTATGCCGATTGACAATCGGCGCTCCCGAGCTGCTAATTAAACACCTTTTACCTAATACCTTAAACCTAAGCACGAAGTGCGCTACCTAAGGCAACTTGTTGCCGCTACCTTGAGCGAAGCGATACCTTAAGCCGCTAGGCGCAACCTTGAGCGAAGCGGTACCTTAAGCCCTTGGGCGCCACCTTGAGCGAAGCGAACTAAATATTGATAAATACTTTTTTAGGGCTTATAGCTTCATCTTTTTCAGGGGCTGCTTGTTCCGCTTCATTACTTTTAGCCGCTTCCGCTCTTTTTGCAGCTTCTGCTGCTTTCGCTGCTTCCGCTCTTTTTGCAGCTTTCGCTGCTTTCTCTGCTTTCAATTTTGCAAACTTCGCTGCTCTTTCCGCCTTAACTTTTTCAGCTTTTGTGAGGGTCGGTTTTTTAGCTTGAACCGGGACGGATGTTGGAGCCTTTACTTGTTCAATGACTCCCTTTCCATGAATTTTCCTCGGATTTGGGACTTGCACAAGTTTAAAATCTTTGAAAATTAAATCTCCTTGGAAGGCCCCTAGAGAAAAATCGAAAACAGCTTTTGCCTGTGCATCAATTTTCTTCGAAACTTTAAAAGTACATTTGTAAGACTGCGGCTCTTTTTTTGTAGTAAAGCTCCTCTTCAAGCCCAATTGTTGCGGCTTAAGTTTTTTACTTTGTATTGATTCAGTTCCATAACCTACAGATACTTGCCCTTGACCTTTAGCAATTGCCGTGAAAGATAAATGATAAGTTTGCCCCACCTGTAATTCTTTAGCAATTGTCATTCTTAAATTATTGGCTTCTGAGGCTTGCTTAATTGTGAAAGAAATTTGTCCCTCATCATTAAAAGTTTTTACATACTTAAAACCTTTCAAAATTGAAACCTTCATATCCCTTTGGGGATCGAGGTCCTGAAAAAGGTTTTCAGCTTGAATAGGGCTCAAACTAAAAACGACGAGGAGAAGAATTAGTTTAAATTTCATTATGTTTTCCTTTACTTGCCTTTTTCAAAATCTTTATATTTGATTGTTGTGGAAGGCTAAAGAAATGACAAATCAGTGCATATTTTTTAAAATTTCGAGTGACTAAACAATGTCTTAAATTAAGCTTTTTTGGTGCTAAATCACGCACGCTAAAGCGTGAACTACGTACAGGATAATTAAATTTTTAGGCGGTAGCCCGGTAGAGCCACATTCAATTGAGAATTGAGAATTGAGAATTTCTTGAAGTCTTTTTAGCTGGGAGCGCCGATTGACAATCGGCACCCTATTGCGGACTCCGCAAAATTGCTTTATTCGTGGATGAATATTTTATATAGTAGTTAATACCACATTGGAATGCGGAGCTCCCAGGTGTTGCCACACGGGCGGATATGATTTTAGTTCCGCAGCTAGTGCCAAGCTGGTGCTTGGCGGTCCCGGTTACTTAAGTTCTTCGATTAAGCCCTTTTTAGAGATCTTCCCTGTGTGATCAGACTTGACTAATTTGAGGTCTTTTAAGTTGAACTGTCCCTTAAATTCCCCAATAGAAACAATGAAACTCGCTACGGCATTTGACTCTTTTTTCTCAGGAACTGTAAAAGTGCACTTATAGGTCTTCCATTGCGGAGCTGCACTAAAGATGGTTCTTAAACCTAAAACTTGAATTTTACCTTTAGGGGGACGAGCTGCATAAGAAACATAAATATCACCTTCTCCTTTGGCCTGTGCGTTAAAGGACAAGTCATAAGTCTGCCCTGTTTTCAACTCTTTTTCTGTAGAAATCCTAAAATAGTAACTCTCTGAAGTATGTTTGGTAACAAAGCCAATCGCCCCCTTTTTGTAGGTGGGTTTGATTTTTGAGTACTCATCTGTTCTTTTAATTTTCCAATCCTTTTTGACATCAAATTTAGCAAATAAATTTTCTGCATGAAGTGAGCTTACACAAAGTAAGCTCATAACTATAAATAACTTAAACATCTCTTTTCCCTTTATACTTTCTATACAAGTAATTCACATGTCTCTTACAGCTCGGCACAAGCGGTCTTGGTTCTTACAGCTCGGCACGAGCGGTCTTGGTTCTTAACCTCACTTGGATTTAAATTGTTCAGTTTGAACTAGGCTGTGGATAAAGTCACTCACGGCGTAGTTATTCTTTTTTGCGGAAGCCACAATTTGCGAGGCGAGTTCCTGATCGGTAAAGGCATAAGAACGCCCTAAGCCATAAGAGATTAAGGCCTCGGTAAAACCGCGGGCAAAATCGTCTTGCTCGTCGTAAATGCGGTCACGCATTTCCAAGAAGCTGGCAAATTTTGGTCCCTTGTGGAATTTACCGGAAGGATCGATCTTCCAGGTCATCGCTTTTTTTCCTTTAGCATGGAAATGCTCTTCTGTACGCCATTTACCCGAAGCACTGAAGTTCTCCATACCAAAGCCGATGGGGTCGATCTTGCGGTGACAGCTGGCACATTGAGGTTCCGCCTGATGGGCTAAAAGTTTTTGGCGTGTGGTGAGCTTATCTCCCTTAACTTCAGAAAGTTGCGGGACATTGGCTGGTGCAGGAGGTGGTGGCTGATGAAGCAAGTGGCGGAGTACCCAGGCACCGCGTTCCACGGGGCTGGATTCCAGACCATCACTACCCATGGCACTGATCGCTGCCGTACCTAGTAGACCACCACGAGGTGAGTCAGCTGGTAATTTAACTTTGCGGAATTCATCGCCTTCCACGCCATCGAGTCCATAATAAGTACCGAGCAGTCCATTGACCATTACATAGTCACTTTTGATGAGCTTGCCGAGTTCACCACCCTCATTGCCACGCATGAGGTGGGAAAAGGATTGATAAACTTCTTGACGAGCTGCCTCACGGGTACTATCATCAAAATCTCTGTGCAAGGCCACATTGAACTGGAAGAAGTCGAGGCGCTTCATATCGAGCCATTGGTGAACTAAACCGGCGACAAATTTATCTGCACGAGGGTCAGTAATGAGGCGATCTACCTGCTGTTTCAAAATTTGCGGATCACGCAATTTTTTCTCTTCTACGAGTTTGAGTAATTCTTCATCCGGTGGACTGCTCCAAAGGAAGTAGGATAAACGCACGGCTAATTCACGATCATTCAAAGCACGACGTGACTCATCCTGACCCGGTTCGTTGAGGTAGATAAAACCCGGTGAAGCCAAAATAATACTTATAGGCTCAGCTAGTGAAGGAACTAACTTTCTCCAATTTACGCGTAACTGTTCCTTGTTTCTTCTTTCTCCATCATAAATTTCCATGAGCTGATCAATGTATTTTTCCGAGGGTTCACGACCGCGCATTGCGGATTTCGCAAATGCTGTCAAAAACTTGCGAACCTGCTTAAATTCAGTCATAGCCGTATGACTATTTGTAGAGGAAATAACAGGATGCGATTTTAAAGTCTTATCCAAAGTAGTTTCTTTTTGAGCAATGGGTCCTTCTATTTCAATCCAGTCAACCCAAATTGAAGGAGGAAGGCCATAACCATTCTTTTTCTTAGTTGCCTCATAAATTTTTCTTAGAGCCGTGTTCTTACTTGGCTGGCGTTCCTGAATGGCAAACTCATGGGGTGTACTACTTGAAATATTAATTTCTGTTTCGATGAGATTGGGGTTCTCTATACTTCCTGAAACGTGGTGAGTACTCATAACGTCAGCAAGGCCTGAACGCACATGGTTTGTTCTCTGTGGGTGGCCGAGCTGAATAAAATGGCGGAAGTCTTCCGATCCTTCAACAACGCCAGCTTTGATACGCACTTTATACTTACCTGGTCTAAGAGTCCCTTCCGGTGGCTTAATCAAAATCCGATTGGTTCCCCATACGTTTTTCAAGTAAGTTCCTCGATCATTATGAGGTAAATCTAGGTAGTGTTTAAAGTAAGCATAGGATCTATTTTTAACGAGGTTGCCAAAAGTGGCTCGCCTATGATCGCGGAAGCCATACTTGTTGGGGTTCGGCATTCCTTTAAGTTTGTTTGCTTGTCGATAAAATTCTATGTTACCGGGGACGAGCTTAGGGTCTTCTTTTTTTAGTTCATCCATTATTTTTTTGTTTTCAGGTAAAGCGGCAACTTGATCGACTTCTGCTATCCAGGCTTTGTAGTTGAGGTAAATATCATCCATCTCCTCTAACTCATTGTAAAGAAAGGGATTTACCGTTTCCTCGGGCTCGACACGAAAGACCATGGGGCTGCTAAAGGCCTTATTCTCACGAAGTTTAAAGGCCTCTAAAACGGCGGTTTTTCCCATTTTTAGGTACTGCTCAAACTGATCACTTGATAGGAACTGAGTGGAGCCCGAAGTATCGTAAGCACCTCCGCCACCATCTTCCGGCAGGGCTTCAACATCCACCGTTACTCCCAAGATCTCCTGCATAGTGTTCTGATATTCACGACGATTGAGGCGACGCATGGTGATTTTTCCACCTGAATCGGAAAGAACTTCACGCGCTTTTACCATAGTGAGTGCCAGTTCATCCAGGAACTCAGCCTTTTCATCATTCTTTGGCTGTTTTTTATCTTCCGGAGGCATTTCACCCGAATTCATAACATTGAGGACTTTTTGCCAGGTCTCAGCCTGCTCAATGGTCTTGATATGAAAATCCAGATCCTCAAGGTTAATTTTACCTTCCTGCTTTTCCTCATCGTGACAATTGAGACAGTAATTGGCGAGGAAATCGAAGTTTTTCTCGGCTAAAATAGCTTGAGGTGGAGCCGCTTGCATACTTAAACCAATAAATAAGCACGACAATGTACTAGTTAATTTTTTCATGCCATGAGCTCCTTAATCGTTCCAGTGCTATCGCCGTGGCTATTGACCTTCACACCGGAGGCCTGAAGCATACTGAGCCATACATTATTAAGTGGAGTATCTTTTTTAGCCGCAATATGCTGACCGAGCTTGAGATTTTTATTACCACCGGCAATTAATGTCGGGCAGTTATCCAAATGGTGAATTGAACGGATATTAGAACCAAAAGCCAATAGAGTGTGATCAAAAAGGCTTGATCCATCGGGTTCTTTCACTGCTTTGAGTTTATCCATGAGTCCCGCGAGAAGTTTAGAATGAGCTAAGTCGCGCTGTTTAGAGGCTTCCTCACGATCACCCGGAGAATAGTGGCTCACATTGTGGGAACTTACTTCATAACCAAGGCTATTGAGTAAAGCTTGCCCGGGAAGACGATAAGTTAGAACACGTGTATTATCGGTTTGAATAGCCGCCACCATGAGGTCGTACATGACTTTTATTTCATCTATACCTTCCAAGCCAGCTCTAGGTTCCGAAAGCGGTGCGGCTGTTTTTGGGACATCGAGCCACTTCTCATCTTTGGCGAGACGAACTTCAATATCGCGAATACTCTGGTAGTACTCATTCAATTTATCTGTATCACCCTTACTGAGCCCACGTTGTATGCCTTTAGCATCAGTCAGTACGGCATCAAGGACGCTGCGTTTCTTGGCAATCGCTTTCTGACGCTCGGGCAAAGGTAAAGTGTCTTCTGAAAAGAGCGCATGGAAAAGTTTATCTGCACTATCGAGACCAGCTACCGGTTTACCTTGATCATTCCATGCTAAGGAAAGACCCGGCCCATGACCCTCGTTATTGGCACGTTTACTATCAATCTGAATGGAGGAGAAGCGTGTATTCTTGCCAAATTGTCTAGCTGCAACCTGATCTGCAGAAATCGTGTTATGAAACTTTTGACCCGGAACTGCATAACGATTAGCACCTGTGAGCCAGAAAGTACTGCCCCAATGCGCTTCATTAGAATATTGATGTTGACAACCCTGTATAATTGCCATGTCATTTTTGTGACGTTCAAGCGGTTTAAGCCCCTTAGATAATTTATAATCGGAGCCAGTATCATTAATATTGGGAAACCATGTCTTGTCAGTTACACCAAAGCCGATACTCATAAAAAGTAGACGATTTGGGGGCGTGGCCGGCTTTTGAACGCGACTGGATAAACGGCTGTCATAGCCTAGGGATTCTAGTGCCGGCAAAGTAATCATTGCACCAGCACCACGTAAAAAATGGCGGCGGTTGATATTTGTCTTCATTGCTAAGTCCTAATTATTTTATGATTTGCCCTACAATTATTGTGAGTCAATTAAATGTGACAAAATCATGGTTTTTTTATAAGAAATTCTTTAAGATTCAGTATCGCTATGCTCAAAGTGGCGCGGTGCTTAAGGTGTCGGACTTCGTCCTCAAGGTTCACTACGTTCAAAGTGGCGTGGAGCTTAAAGTAAACAATGATGAATTACCTTGAGCCGAAAGCGATACCTTGAGCCGAAGGCGATACCTTGAGCCGAAGGCGATACCTTGAGCCGAAGGCGATACCTTGAGCCGAAGGCGATACCTTGAGCCGAAGGCGATACCTTGAGCCGAAGGCGATACCTTGAGCCGAAGGCGATACCTTGAGCCGAAGGCGATACCTTGAGCCGAAGGCGATACCTTGAGCCGAAGGCGATACCTTGAGCCGAAGGCGATACCTTGAACCGAAGGCGATACCTTGAGCCGAAGGCGATACGACCTACATCGGCGCTATGCGTTCGGAGCCCACATCGGTAGTGTGAATCACATGATTGTGAAAACTTTTGAGTATCATGCTATTTTTGATTTCTGCATATGCAGGATTATCCCATTGGTTTTCAAATTCCCATGGGTCGTTTTTTAAATCGTAGAGCTCGCCGAGGTTTTTGTCGTGATAGATGGAGATCTTATAATCGCCTTCGCGGTACATAGTCGCGAAAGAACCATCACCACCGGTAAAGTTCATATCCAGTCCGTCAAAGTATTCACAGCGAACTGCATCGCGAATATGCTGACCATCACAATCGCCTTTTAAAGTTGGCATCAGTGACTGACCTTGGAAGTAGTTGGGCAAGTCTACACCGGCCACTTCTAAAAGAGTTGCAGACATATCAAAGAGTTCCACAAGTCCATCTGCCACTAGGCCTGACTTAAATTCTTTAGGATAAGTGATGATGAGTGGAACTTTCACTAAACCTTCGTAAAAGCGACAGCCCTTCCACATCAAACCGTGATCACCTAAAGTCTCGCCGTGATCAGAAGTGAAGACGATGAGGGTATTTTCTCTCTCACCGATATCGTCTAAATGCTTTAAAAGTCGAGCCAATTGATCATCAATTTGCGAGATCATTGCGTAATAATTCGCTTGAGCCTGGTAGGCGTCGTGACCTTCCGGGGTCTTAATTTCTCCTTGGAAATCACAAACAGAGAGTTTTTCCTGCTGAGCTAAATCGCTCTCACGGAAATAAGGACCGGGCATATCTTCGGCACTAAATTGCTGCGCGTACTCCCGGGGTGGAATAAAGGGGGGATGGGGGTCGTAAATATTGATATTGAGCATCCAGGGCTGATCCTCATCGCGTTTGCCGTCAATAAAGTCAATAGCCATATCCGTGGACCATTTGGTTTGATGTAAATGCGGGCGCACACGCTCAGGTGAATGCCTCATTTCATCCAGGTCACCGCCCTGCTCTTTTACCCAATCAGCATAATCGTGACCGCTCTCCCAATCGTCACGGGGAGCATGAGAAAACTTCCAGAAAGAAAAACCATCATCAAGCCTGGGCTCAGTTCTTCTGCCGGAACTCAAGAGGTGAAACTTACCAATCATGCCACAGTCATAACCACTATCGGCAATCATTTTGGAAATCAAGGGTGGGTGATTAAAAGTATCGTTTCCATTACGAGTATTGTGCGCACGCGAGGGATAGAGACCCGTCATAAAGCTGGAGCGGCTAGGAGTGCAAATGGGACTCTGACAATAAGTATTGACAAAGCTCACACCCTGCTTAACGAGTTGATCAATTGTTGGAGTTCGGACGTACTCATTACCGAGTGCAGCGATGGTATCAAAACGTTGCTGGTCAGTACAGTACCAAAGAATATTAGGGCGTTTATTGGGCATTTTTTGTCTTCTTGATTTGTTTAATAAAAGAAAATGCGAGCATCGCAACTGTTAACACAAGCAATGTACATGCAATAGGCTGTTTAAAAATCGGCATGAAACTCCCATTGTGACTCATCAGTGCTGTGCCAAGGTTTTCCTCGGCCATTGGCCATAATACAAAACCAATGATGAAGGGAGCGAGCGGGATGTCGAGTTTGCGCATGGCCAAGCCAACGAGGCAGAAGAAAAGCATGACCCATACATCGAACATGCGATTAGATAAACCATAAGAACCAATGACACAAAAAACGAGGATCGCCGGGATGAGGTAAGTCTTAGGGATCTTTGCCAACTTAGAGAGCCAACCCACACTCATAACCATAAGTCCGATCATCATGATATTTGAGATCAACATGGCACCGGTTAAAGACCACACATCGTCAGGGTGGCTCGTCATCAATAAAGGACCGGGCTGAAGACCGTGAATCACCATGCCGCCAAGTAAAATAGCATCCACCACGCTACCGGGGATTCCCATGGCCAGCAAGGGAATGAGTGCGCCACCCACAGTTGCGTTATTCGCAGATTCAGAGGCGACTATGCCCTCCTCACTGCCCTTTCCAAATTTCTCCGGTTCTTTTGAGGACTTCTTCGCCAGTGTGTAAGCTGTTACTGAACCCACATTTGCTCCAATTCCCGGGAGTACACCAATCCATGTCCCCAGAAGCGATGATCTGAAAATGTTCACGCCATACTTTTTCCAGTCAGCGAGGGACATCCACATTCCCGTGGGCTTATCGGTAATTTCTTTAATTTCACCATCTGTCTTCCTAAGCATTACAACGACTTCCGCTACGGCGTAGAGACCTATCATCACCGGAAGAAGTTTGAAGCCGTCATTCATTTCGGCAAAACCAAATGTGAGACGAGATTCACCACTGGAGGGTGAAAAGCCCGGCATCGAAAAGAGCATGCCAATAAAACCGGAAAGAAGTCCCATGAGCATGGATCTTCCCACGAGGGCAATCAAGGCCATAGCCATCATTATTAAGGCAAAGAAGTCAAAGGGACCAAGGTGATGTGCGAACTTCGCAACGGGTGCGGCGAGTGTGGCAAGGAAAACCCAGGAAATGAGGCCGCCCATGCCGGAAGCGCATATGCCAAGACCTAAGGCTCTACCGGGATTGCCGCTAGCCGCCAGTGGGTAGCCATCCAAAGTCGTCATTATAGATGATGGCGTACCGGGCATTTTTAAAAGCGTCGCGGTGATGAGGCCACCACTCACAGAGCCCACGTACATGGCAATGAGCAGAGCTAAGGCATCGGTGCCATCCATGGCGAAGGTTAAGGGCAAACTTAAAGCAATTAACATGGCACCGGTTAAACCGGGAATGGCCCCTACGACAATACCCAACCAGGTTCCCAGGGCTAATAAGAGTAAAGTTGATGGAGAAAAGAGGTATTGAAGAACTTCAGCATTCATAATATTATCCCGGTAAGTCCACGACTAAGACACGTGTAAAGAGAAAAAAGAGCCCAAATGAAAGGCTTAAAGAAAATATGGCGAGTTTGAGGTATGCCGGTTTTTTACCCTCGGCAATAATTAGGCCCAGCGCAAAAACAAAAGCACTGCTCACCAGGGGGTAAGAAAGTGATGTTAATGATAAAATACAGACATAGACGGCGCTCAGCGCAAAAACTTTCAGAGAACGGGCATTCCACAGGGGATCTTCTTTTTTAACTTTATTCTTCTGCAGCATCGCCAAAATAGCTAAAAAGACAACAAAGCCAAAAATCCACCGTTCAAAAAGAGGCAGTACATCAATTTTACGCATAGATACTTTGCTAATACTTTGCTCGCGATCGCTGATTTCCCTATTTAAATCGCCCCCACTCAAAGTTAGCGATTCAATCCGGCTAGTTTTCATGAAGTTCTGCATGTCTTCAGACTGCATTGCCGTGGCAATTACTTCCGACATTTTGTTTTGAATTGCTTCCGGAGTTCCCTTGGGCATCCACCAAAAATTCATAATAGAAGATTTCATATCAAAGCCCTGCTCAATGGCAGTTGGTAAATCCGGCACTGCCGCATGGCGCTCTTGGGAAAATATGGCTACAGCCTTGAGACCACCATCTTTATAACGCAGGTATTCGTCGATGGAGAAAACACTCATATCCACATGTCCACCCATGATCGCGCCATAGCGTTCAGCTCCGCCGCCATATTGAACAAAATTAAACAGGGTTCCCGGTTCCGTTTTCTCTAAAATGAGGCCGGCAAAATGACTTGGAGCCCCGATGTTAGCAGCAAAATTCAATGCATTGGGTGATTGCTTGGCTTCAGCCATTAATTCCTTGAGTGAATTGAAACGCGACTCACTTTTTACGGCAATAATATTGGGGCTCTTACCCGTCGCAGCTACAGCCTCAAAGGCTTCGGCACCATAAACTGCCTTGCCCGCATGTTTGGCAGTCAAGATGCCTTCGTGAAGCATCAGCATTGTGTAACCATCCGGACGTGCATGACGCACTCGACGACTGCCAATAGTCCCGCCTGCTCCGCCGACGTTAATAACCACTAAGGGTTGATCCAGTAAGTTTTCCTTTTTAATAACGCGGATCAATTGACGCGTAAAGGTATCACTACTGCCACCTGCACCAAAAGGAACGATAACTTTGACCGGGCGTTGCGGCCAATTTTCAACATTGTCAGCGCACAAACTGAAACATGTAAACAAACAAATTAGACTTTGGATAAGCGGCATTCTAAATCTTGGAATAAGGGAAAGGCTTGGCATTTAAAACCTCGTCAGTCCATATAAGGTTTTCTGTTTTAAACGATATTTCATCATCTTTGAGTTCCTTAAAATTTATCAACTTTCCCAAGGATTGTAGTGAAATTTCAAAGCGTGACAGATCAATTAAAAAAAAATGTGGATTTTAAGCATTTGCACAATTGTATATGTATCTTAGCAAAGCACGAATCTTTTGAAAAATCTTCAAGAACTTGTACCAGGGAGAGGATAGATCTAAAGGACAAAGATTGATGGCCCTTTCAAATTGAGCACATGCTTAACTGTCATGGTATCCGCCGACAGAATAAGTTGCGCCCTGCCCGTACCGATCCATTTCACTGAGTGTAATTTTCTTCCACGGTTTTTCTAATTCACTAGCTCTTTTTGATCTGTCATGAGCAGGAAACAGCTCCGGATCAAATGCCGTTTCAATTTTGGAACTTATTGATGCTTTACCCATGCTGATTTTTATACTGGCCCTCACATCACTTCCCGGTACGACATAATCCAAGGAGACTTTATAACGGCTTGCAGTGACCACATTTATGTCCCAGATAATTTTATCATCCGGATTAGGACTTGTGAAAATTTATTTACGAAGCAATTTCGTTTTAGTAAAGGCATATTTGTGTACTGCCTGTCCCTCATCCAGAAGCAAAGTCGCTACTCTTTGAAAAGAATCCATATTTGGGTGCCTCGGGAAAGCTTTAACTAAAGCCATTTCCTTCACGTCACAGCCACGGATATTTAATTCTGTAAAAGTAAATTGAGAAATACTACGAATGTCATGCAATTGCAGATGACCGGATAAATCGAACTTCAAGCCCATATACCACCCCCTTAGTTTACCATTGATTGGAGTTTTATTTTCCTGGCTGAGCAGCCAGTTCAGATCTGCCTCAATTTCTTCAATTTCATTGCCCGCAGTTCTTTCTGTATTGAGGATGGCCCAGGTAAATACCTGGGACTTAAAGATCATATACCTATCAGTACCTAAATATTTTTTCACTAGGGGGCAAAGCTCCTGAACACTTAAAATCCTGTGGGAATTCAGGGCGACTAAATCTGAATATAATTGCATAGTCAAGACAGTAAATTCTTCGGGTTTCTTGACTAATAAGTCATGGCCTCGAGACAATTTTTCTTTGGCTTCAGAGAACCTCTGCTGCACACAAAGAGACTTCGCCAAATATGAGTAGGACCTAAAATCACCTCCATGGAGTACATGAGCTGCCTCATAAGCTTCCACAGCCTGAGAAGGTAGAAAGCGGTAATAGTCTGTCCTAGCTTTAAATCTATAACTTAAGCTGGCTTCTCTTGATATTTTTTTATTCATATCGAGTAAAGTTTCAGATTTCTCTAAAGCTTTAGTCGTAAGCTGTTTTTCCTTTCTCAAACTCTCAATAAAGACCAGTGAACCAATAACTATCACAGAAACAAGCATTATAGCCAGCAGACAAATACCTTTGTTTCGTTTATAAAGAAGAGTCAACTGCTTAGCAAAGGAGGCTTCCTCGGCCTCAGTCAAAAAACCGTTTCGGTAAGCATCTATATCAGAAATAATTTTTTCAACCGATTGGTAACGCTCTTGCGGATGTAAGCGCAAGGCCTTCATGCAAATGGCTTCCAAACTTTCCGGTATGACGAGGTCCGGTCTTTTTTTACTTGGCTTCACATAATGGCCCGTAAGAGTTTTGCTAATTATTTCCTTGACATCCTCACCGTCGATAGCGTTTTCAAGACTCAGTAATTCATACAGGATAGATCCGAGGGCGAAAATATCACTACGTTCATCTTTCACCGCATCGCCTCCTTTAGCCTGCTCTGGAGACATGTAACCCGGGGTTCCTTTGATTTCTCCACTAAGGGTATAATAGCGCTTGCTGAAGTAGTCCAGGCTTTCAATCAGGGATACATCCATATCATCATTATGACCAATAATCGCTGCTAAGCCCCAGTCACAAACAACAACGTCACCAAAGGTGCTCACCGTTATGTTATCGGGCTTAAGATCTAAGTGAGCTATACCGCGTGAATGTGCGTAAGCTAGAGCGTCACAAACTTTGAGTAAAATATCTATTCGCTTGGGAAGTGGATAATCTTTGAGAGTTTGCGGATCCTTATTGATGAGCTTATCAAGGATGTCTCTTAAACTAAGTCCCTTAATCAATTTCATGGTAAAATAAGGCTGTCCCTGATCATCTAGACCTATGTCGTAGAGTGGAACAATATTTGGGTGCTGTAACATAGCTGTAATACGCGCTTCTCTCAGAAAACTTTCTACAGTTTGTTCATCTTGAGGGTTCTTAAGTACAGCTTTAGCAATGACGCGTCCAGAGACTGTATCTTCCGTGCGAATGATATTTTTCATCGATCCCGAACCAGTTATTTCCGGCTTCTCGTAACGATTTTCAACGTTCCACAGTGAATAAAGAAGGCTATTTTCACGACCATCTTCCTCAGCCAATTTGTAAAGGCTTTTCCAACTGTTTATCTCGTCGTCCATCTTGATTAGCTCACCTGTTATTAATGGGGAATAATTCGGAATTACTTGTAATTTCAGCCTAATTCACGCTTCAGTTGTTGAATCTCTTTAAGCATTTTTTGAGTAATTCTTTTTTTGTTAACTGAGATCGTATTTCTGGGGATAGATAATCTTTCAGATATACTATCTAATGACTCACCTTCCATGAGTGCTTCAAAACTTAAGCGAGCGTTTTCAGACAGATTAGTTTTTATATTACCCCAAGCCATTTTAGTAATAAAATCGATCCATTCCCTATCAGATATTTCTTCAATTTCAGGTGAAAGCATAGTTGGGATTTCAATTTTTTTATCTAATTCAGCTCTGCGCCTAAATTTTCGTCCATGATTGCACACCATCGATTTAGCCACTCGACACAACCAATAACGGAAACATCCTTTCTGTGGTTCATAATTGAATTCCGGAAGTTTTTTCCAGCAAACAAGCAAAGTATTTTGCACATAGTCTTCAATTTCATCATGCTTCACGCCAAAACTTCTAATGACGTGATAAATATAAGGCCGGTAGATTTTTACAAATTCATTCCACGAGTCTTCGCTGTGCGTATCTTTAATTTTTTGAAGTAGCGTTTGTCTTGTGTAATGTTCCATAAAACTCCCGTGCAATCGCTAAATACTTGAATGCTGTACTTATTCTCATGCTAAATTTACTCAATGATTGTCGTGAAGTTTCATAATCTGACAGTAATTAGATATTAAAATAACTTATTCACTTGAGATCTCAAACCTTCTGTCACTTGAAAGATATGGTCATCTGTCGCATCTAAAGAGCCTCGATATAAAATCCTTGTTAGCTGTTTATATCTCGCGGAGTTCGCAATTTTTTTTTTCAATTTCGTAGTCGCTGCCTGAGTGGAGAATGAAAAAATATTGTTTCGCGTTTGAGCTGTATCGTCATGATAGCTTATCAGGTTACAAATGTTTTTTTGAAAATTTTTTACTCAATCTGTCATTAGCTGAAATCTCACAATTATTTATATATAAAAACAAATAGGGCTTTGCATCTTATGAAGAAGTTTACTTTGATAGAAATTTTAGTGGTAGTGGCCATTATCGGAATTTTGGCATCATTGCTTTTACCTTCCTTGAGCAGCGCTCGTGATAAGAGTCGCGCCTCAGTCTGTAAAAATAATCTCAAGCAAATTGGTATTGCGGCTTATTTATATGCGGATGATAATGAAGGAAGTTTAATTGTCAGCCGTCCCGGAAATAGCCATGATGGCTGGTGGGCAAATGTCATGTATGTAGATGGCTATTTACCTATTGCCAAGGGTGCCATGACTTGTCCTTCGATGCCGGTGAGTGATGCGGAGTGGGCAGCTAGTTATAAAGCAAGGGCTTATGGAGTAGTTAGAGACAAATATAGCAATCAACGTGACGGTGTTAATATGGAAACAACTGATTTACGCTTTGTTAATCCTCCTGAAGTAGAGTCGGCGAGCGAATTTTTTCACTATGCTGATTCAGCTGCCAAGTGGAATGGCGAGTTCTATCAGGCTGTGGCTTTTTGGTGGGACCGTTTTCAGGCCACCCAAGGTAGCATTCATCTTCGCCATGATAATAGACCAAATGTATGGTTTATTGACGGCCATGTGCAAGGACATAGTATAGGCTCTTTAGGTCAATTGGGTTTTCATGGTGGGTGGACTAAGGATCAAGTCCAACTGCCATTTTAAGGGAGACTTTAATAAAAAAAACCACACTCAGTCACCTTGGCTCTTAAGCCTCACCATCAAACCATCTTTCAAGAATTATGACCACGTTTTTATACAACTCAAGGATAAATTATGAACGCTAAAATCAATCGTCGCAATTTTTTACGGGGATCCGGTGCACTTATTGCACTACCAGGCCTGGCTTCAATGAATTATAAAGCCAACGCAGGTACAAAGAGGAAATCGACCAGAGCCCCCAAGCGAGCTATTTTTATTAGTATGGGCTTTGGCGTTACTCAGGAAACTTGGTTTCCGGACCTGACTCAAAAAGGTTCTAATTACACACTTCCGCTTGGTTTAAAACCTTTGGCAAAGCATAAATCGGATTTCACCGTTGTACAGGGTTGCCGCCATGAGCATCATTTTGGTGCCCATAACGGCAGTACTAATTGGTTGACGGGAGCTAATCGCTACGCTATTCCAGGTCAGAATATGTCCAACAGCATTTCACTTGATCAAGTCATTACTCATCAAGTTGGACATCATACCCGTTTTTCTTCTTTGCCCCTGGTCGGTGATGACGATTTTAATGGAGGTCACGGCCCAGGTTTGTCTTTGTCGTGGGATCAAAAAGGGAAGCCAATTGGCGGGATTAAGGACCCAGTTCAAGTTTTTCACAAGCTTTTTTCGGCGGATGATATGCCATTGGAACAACGTCAGGTAGCCATCGCTGAGAACCGCAGTGTCTTAGATACCGTTTTTAAAGATGCTAAACGGGTTCAGCGTGGGTTATCCATAGACGATAATGAAAAGTTGGATGAGTATTTTCAGGGTATACGCGATATCGAGATCCGCTTGAAAAAAGATGAAGATTGGCTCACCGTACCTAAGGCAAAAGCACCCTTGATAGAGCCTCAGTTCGGCTTAAAAGGGAAAGATGAAATCGAAATGATCTACAAGCTTATGACTGCCGCACTACAGACTGATAGTACCCGAGCCATCACATACCAATTACCAGTTGGAACCCTTCTACAAAGTATTGATGCGGGTTTCTCGCCTCATACAGTTAGTCACTATGCACCCGGGCCACGCATGGAGGCCTCACAAAAAAGAGATAAAGCTAATACTCAATTATTGGCCGGTTTGATCGACCAGCTCAAAAGAACTAAAGAGGCCGACGGCACCAGTTTATTTGATAATACAACAGTCGTATTTGGCGGTGGCATAAGAAGTATTCACTACATCGAAAATGTTCCAACCTTAATTACTGGCAGAGGCTCAAACCTTAAGCTCGGCCACAACCTTGTCTTACCTGAACACACGCCACTGTGTAATGTTTGGCTCACCTTACTGCAGGGAATGGGGATAAAAGCTGACAGTCATGGCGATAGTACCGGCATTATTAAGGAGCTGCAGGCATGAAGAAATTTCTTATATCTTTATCCTTGCTAGGAACCTATAGTTTACAGGCTGAAAAGGCCGCCCTCCCTGAAAAGAATTTTGACTTCCTAGCCAATTATTGTCTCAATTGTCATGGTGAAGAAAAGGAAGAAGGTAATGTAAATCTTGAGGATTTGGATTTTAATATTCAAACGCTCCAAGGAGCAGAAACCTGGCAAAAGGTTCTCAATGCACTCAATTCTGGAGAGATGCCCCCTGAAGATAAAAAACAGCCAAAAAGCCATGAGAAAGCCGACTTTTTAGACGACCTTTCCAAGACTATGGTGACGGCACGCAAAGCGTTATCAGATTCCGGTGGTAAAATCACCATGAAGCGTCTCAATCGCCGCGAGTATCAAAATACTATCAAAGAATTGACTGGAGCTACAGTTGATGTGGATACATTACCCACTGACGAAAGTGCGGGCAGATTTGATACCGTGGGTTCTTCACAGTTTATTTCCAGTGATCAATTCGAAACCTACCTCAAATTGGGACGTTCGGCAATCGATGAAATGTTTCTTCGCCAAAGTGTAGCTCAGGAGAAATCTAAGCTTTACCGAGTCGAACCGGAGAAGGTGTTTAACCCTCAAATAGATAAATTTATTCAAAGTAAGGAAAAGACTTATGCTCAGTTTAGGAAGTGGCAAAAGGTTGTTGATGAGCTGGCCAAGGCTCCCGAAAATAAAGAAATCGTAGAAAATATTTATAAGCAAAAGCCTAAAAATAAAAAACTTCCGCGTGAATACGATTTGTATCATAGTGCCCATAAATTGAAAGGTGCCCCCAATCACAAAGATTTTGGTTTTAAAGAAGCCTGGCATCCGGCGACAACATTTCGTTTTATTCATACTCAGAAGGACTTTGCCCTCTACAAACATTTTGCCTCTTTACCTAAACGCGATAGCGGTTCTTACCTGATGGTTGGTAAAGGTTATGGACGTGTTGATATTGGATCAGAGGACTTAGTCCCGGGTAGCTATACTTTACGTGTTAGCGTGGCTGCAATTGAGCGCGAACCTGCACATCGGCGTTATATCGATATAGGTCACCCGCAGATTCAAACAGGCTGGCAATTCGGTTTATTTCCAGGAAAACCGATTGCCACACGACAAGTCACAGGAACTATGGATAAGCCACAGATCATTGAAGTCCCTATTGAAATAGATTCTAATACAACTAAAGAGTTTAGCGTACAGGAGAAGCAGCATAATGACAGCGTGAAGGCGAGCTGGGGAACTATTGGTGAGTATGCCAAGAAAAACGGCTACGGCATTCCTCCGGCAATCTGGATTGATTGGCTAGAGCTGGAAGGGCCTCATCCTCCTAAGAAGACTCCTGCATCGCAAATGGATTGGTGGGTTCAAAATAGCAGTTCCTTAAATGAAAGCGATCGTGCTCGTAAAATTCTCAAGCAGTTCAGTGCAAAAGCTTTTCGCGGCGTAGCTGCTGAAAAGGATTACCTAGATGGCTTGGTAAATATATTTAAGCTCCGCCGTTCTGCTGGTGAAAGTTTTGATGTCGCTATCCGTAAGCCTCTTAGTATTATTTTAGCCTCACCGGGTTTTCTTTATTTTAATGAATCCAGTACGGGAGAGGGGCGTCGTAAACTCAATGATCGCGAGCTTGCTGTGCGCCTGTCTTACTTCCTCTGGAGCTCGCCTCCCGATGAGGAACTCATGAGCCTAGCTGCAAAGAAGCAACTCACTAAGCCAGATGTATTGAACCGCCAGGTCTTACGCCTCATCGCAGATTCCCGTGCAGACAAATTTGTCTCCGGTTTTCTTCATCAATGGTTAGATATGGAACGCCTCGATTTTTTTCAATTCGATACCACCCTCTATCGTGAATTTGATGATGCCACCCGCGAGGCCTCACGCCAGGAAGTCTACAAAAGTTTTGCCTACCTTATGCGCAATAACAAAGCAGGGCAAATTGCTAAACTCTTAAACAGCGATTACGTCATTATAAATGCACTGCTGGCAACCTACTATGGTATTGAAGGTGTGACCGGCGATGAATACCGTAAAGTCAATTTACCGAAAAGCTCTCCCAGAGGCGGACTTCTCGGTATGGCGGCGATTCATGCCATGGGCAGCGATGGGGCTGAAAGCAGCCCAGTTGAGCGTGGTGCCTGGGTTTTGCGTCACTTGCTTAATGAACCACCACCACCGGCTCCGGCAAATGTACCTCAGCTCTCGGCTGTTAAAGGACAAAACCTGACGACGCGTCAAAAACTTTTAGCGCACCAGGCTGAACCTCAATGTGCTAGCTGTCATAGAAAGATTGACCCCATCGGTTTTGGCCTAGAAAATTTTGATCCCGTGGGGAAATGGCGTGACATGGAATTTGCAGTTTTGAGTGGAGGTAAACGTAAAGTCCAAAGTAAGAAAGGACATAAAATTGATCCGGCCGGGGCATTCCATAATGGGCCCGCCTTTAAGGACTACTTTGCGATGCGTGAACTTATTGGCAAACGCGAAACAGACTTTGCCCAAGGCTTCACCGAACATTTGATTGAATATGCCTTGGGGCGTCCTTTTGGCTTTACCGATCAGGACCTAGTCAATAAAATCCTTAACTCAGCTAAGTCAAATGACTACAAAATCAGCTCTTTTATTCAGGCTTTAGTGAGTAGCGAAGCCTTCCATCAAAAATAACTTAAATTTATTAGGAATAAGATATGACTTTGGTATGTAAATTCACCTTAACACTTTCAATGGCATTTATTACGAATTTAGTGACTGTAAATGCGGCTGAAAAAGCAAAGAAAAGCCCGGAAGTCATTGCCAATATTTTGGAAGTTCATGATGATCATTTACTGGTTGAGACTAGCAAAGGCAAAAAGGCGCATAAAAAAATCCGGCTTGATGAAAATAGCCAAATTATTTATGTAGGCTTTGATGGACAGAAAGAAGATATTAATACCGCTTGCACTATAAGGGCTTCAGTACAGGGAGATACAGTTAAAAAAATGTATTTAACTCCGCCCATTGAAAAACAGTTTCTGGACCCCACTCCGGAAATGTTGAAGATGACTATGAGTGAACTATTTCAACTGGCCGACATAAACATAAATGGTCGTGTTTCCTATGTGGAATTAACGGAGAAAATCAAAGCTCATGCTCCCAAGCATGGGGCAAGCAACTTCTATAAAAAACTTGACCTGGATAAGTCAGGAGCTCTCAATGAACAGGAATTTGAGCTGGCGGTAGTCAATTCCTTATGGTGGCGGATGTCTAGAAAGAGTCCTGAAGAAATGTTTAACGCCGCCGATAAGGATAATAATCAGATACTCTCCAAAGAGGAATTCGAAGTATTTAGAGATGTTAAAGCTCACTTAAACGCCTTGTTGGCAAGGGCGGATAAAAATAAATCCGGTGATGTGGATTTAAATGAAGCCAAAATTCATGTCAATGAACTGATTTATCCAAGCCAGCAAGTCCTTGCGCAAGAGCTGCAAAAGCAACAAAATCTTTAAGAGTCAAATGAAAAGCTCAATAATTTTTAAGCTGGCAGTTTTTGTCTATCTGTGCACCTTTTCTCTGCTTTCAGCGCAGGACAAACCCAATATCATTTTGATTTATGCCGACGACCTCGGAAAAGGAATGTTAAGTCACTATGGACAAAAACACCTAAGTACGCCTCATATCGACTCTATAGCTCAAGAGGGCATAGAGTTTAAACGTTACTATGGCAGTACTTTTTGTGCTCCGGCTCGTTATACTTTGCTCACAGGAATGCACGATGGTCACAAAGGGGCTGGTTCACACACCCCTGGAGGCTTTATTAAAAAATTGGATGCTAAACACCCCAAGGAAAATGACTGGCAACAGGCCTACGACGCCTACATTAATTCACGTAAAAAAGAAGTTTCAATTCCGCCGCATGAAGTTTTTCTGGCCAATATTGCCCAGCAGGCCGGCTACAAAACGGCCCAATTCGGCAAGCTTGATATTGGCTTTTTGACTTGGAATGAGCGTGTTCAAAGGCTCGGTTGGGATTATCATTTAGGTTTTTATGATCACGGTCGAGCTCACGGTTTTTATCCCATGTACTTGTGGAAAAATGGCAAGAAAACCCCTTTAAAGGGCAACACTAATCCAAGTGCAGGTAAAGCCAGTGAAAGAGGCAATGAGCCAGTGGGCAGTCACGGGACGACTTATTCCCAGGACATTTTTATCGATGGTATGCTGAGTTTTATACGCGAAAATAAAAATGACCCCTTCTTTCTTTATCATTCCACTCAACTGCCTCATGGTCCTGTAGCCGTAAATGCCCTGCATCCTGAAGTGGCTAATAATAATGAGCTCACTCTTTCGGAAAAAAAGTATGCTTCCATGATTAAAATTCTGGATCATCATGTGGGCTTAATCCTCAAGGAACTTAAAGAGCAGGGACTTGAAGAGAATACGATTATTTTCTTTACTTCTGATAATGGCCATGAAACCTACTATGAAAATAAGAATAAGCTCCTGCCAAAAAGAACTAAAACTCAGTTGGCAGATGGTACACCGGCAAATTACACCGATAAAAAATGGCGCAGCAATAATGGCGGCGATATTTTCAATGGCGCCGCCGGCATGGCCAATTTAAAATGGAGTAATTTCGAGGGTGGGGTTCACTGCCCCATGTTTGTGAAGTGGCCGGGAAAGATTAAAGCCGGTGGTCAAACAGAACATTTGGCCTGTCATTATGATTTTATGGCAAGCATGGCAGCTATACTTGGGCAATCAATTCCCAAGGGTAAAAATAGCCTCTCTTATTTACCGGTTTTATTGGGAGGGAAAAATCAACAAAAGCACGATTGGATTTTCATCAATGGCAGTAAAAGAACCTATGGCACGCTGATTACCAAGGATCATTGGAAGCTCATTAAACTCAAGGATTCCTTTCAGCTCTATAGCCTTAAAGATGATTTTCTCGAAGAAAAAAATGTCGCCGATCAGCACCCTGAATTATTAAAAAAACTCATTACGATTTTTAATCAACAGAAAGATAAAGAAAGAACTGACCTTTAGTCAGAAAGCTGGGTTATACCGATCATTGCAGTTTGATAAGTTTCTTTTTCCAAGAGCTTCTGGGAACTGCTACCTGATTCCTGTCACCTTAACTTTTTGCGTGTGAGTTTGCGGAGTTCGCAATTGGGAGCCGATTAAAACCGGCGAAGCAATTTTCAGCGTATTTATTTCTTCTTACTGGTCTTCCAGTGTTTCTTCATGAATTCCTCAGTGGGTTTGCCAATCTGTTGCGGGCGATATTGCGCCGGGTCGAAATTTGGGTTTGGCTTAGGAACAAGTCCTCCCGTATCCTGGATCACCGCCTCTATGATGCGGTCCATTTCTTTCACTCTTTCGGGGTATTTATCAGCCAGGTCATTCTTTTCACCGATGTCTTCAGCGAGATTATAAAGATTATAAGCGTGAGCGCCATTTTCGCCCTGATGGAAAAGGCGAAGCAGTTTCCAGTCCCCTGAATGGAGGGATATGGATGATGGCACCCAATCCGGAACCATAGCAGGAAAAGGAAAGTAGTTTACAATGCCCTTGCGATTGAGCTTTTTACCAGCTAAGGCCGGACTTATATCAATACCATCAACCTTATGATCAACTGGGATCTCAATTCCCAATTGATTGAGGATTGTCGGATAAAAGTCTGAGGTCTGAATAAGTTCTTCAGAGCGGGTTTCGTCTTGGGTAACACCCGGCCAAGAGATAACACAGGGAACGCGAATTCCACCTTCACACATGGATGCTTTACCACCACGCAGGGGGTAATTATCCGTCGGAAAAACGCCATCGATTTTACTATACATATTGCCACCATTATCGGAGACAAATATAATCACTGTTTCATCGGCAATTCCAGCTTCATCTACCGCGTTAAGTAAAGAACCGACAGCGTCATCCATGGATTCAATCATCGCGGCATAAATAGCCGATTGCTGCCTATCGCCAGGCTGAATCAATTTTTTGTATTTTTCGACCAAGTCCTGCTTTGCATTCCATGGACCATGCACTGAGAACATCCAGTAATTCATAAAGAATGGACCTTTATCTTTTACTGATTTCATCCAGGCGATCGCCTCCTCAGCCATGCGATCTTCAATATGCTCTTTTGGGGAATTAGCTTTAAAATTTTTAAACCTCCATGGTGCCACATATGAACCTGCAGGACCTGGACCTGGATGATTTGGTATATCTACATCAAAGCCATGTTCTAGAGGGGAATAAGGCTTAGGGCCTAAGTGCCATTTACCAAAATGACCCGTAGTATACCCGGCATTTTTAATGAGTTTCCCCAGAGTTGGCAATTTATTGTCGAGACGTGTTGCCGTGTTTACTGAGATTACTTTATTACTCGCAGGGGTATTATTTTTATAAGTGGGGGCCATGCGAACGGCCTTCGTATGGTGCTCGGGCCTAGTCGATCCGTGACGTAAGGGGATTTGCCCCGTCAGTATGCTCGCCCGAGTTGGAGAACAAAGTGGACTATCCGAATAAGCACGACTAAAAGTCATCCCCCGCTTTGCCAGACGCTCAATATTCGGAGTCTGATAGAGCTTGGTAGTACCATAAAGACTTGTATCTGACCAGCCTAAATCATCCGCCAAAATAAAGATGATATTGGGTTGCTTGCTGCTCTGATCCGCAGCTAAATCTAAACTTGCTAAAAAGCTATTAGCCGCAACTCCAAGTAAAAGAAATGATAGTAAACGCTTCATAGAATGCCCTGTTCCTAATCTTCTTTTGACGGAGAAAAGCTTACCTCAATATTTACAGGGAGAATAAGTAAATGAGAAACACCTTGACTTGTCTTCTTTGTACCCGATAAACTATTGGGCTCAGGAATAGTGTGTAAACCAGCAGAAGCCTTTTTCTTATAATGTAGTCCAATCCATCTTCTCATTTGTCTTTTCCCAACCATCGCCAAGTTCTGGATAGTCTGGATCCATTAGTATTAAATAAACTTCTGTGGGAGCACTCAATTTAAAAGTCAAGCTAGCTCCCGGCTTCAATTTATCTCTATGGATGGGGTACATTTTTTTTAATTGTTTTTTTGACGGAGAAATACTTACCTCAATATTTGCAGGTACGATAAGCAGGTGTGGAATACCAAAAGTTTTCTTCTTTTTACCCGCTGAGCCATCGTGCTCGGAAACCTTCAGTTCTCCAGCTGGAGCCGATTTCTTGTAAATGAGGTCTTTAAATGGCACGTGGTCTCCCATCCAATCCAACTTCATATCTGTCTTTTCCCAAGCTTGCTCAAGTGTTGGATTCCCACGATCCATTACCGCTAAATAAACTTCTGCGGGAGCGCTTAACTTGAAAGTCATGCCAGCCCCCGGCTTCAGTTTATCACCGCGATTGATGGGATAACATTTAAAACCTTTTAAGCTTTCCGGTATAGTTGTCACTTTAAATTTGCGGTCTGCGCAGCGCAGCCCCCCTATTTCTAAAGCTGCTTTATGGCCCGACTTGTTCTCTGCAAAAAGCGGTGAGCTAAAGCTCATCAAGCAAAGCAGTAATAATGCTTTCATTGTGTAGTTTTTCATTTTCTTATCCTATGTAATATTTTATGTTTTTTTCAAAATTCAGAAGTTTTATTTACTTATCGCTTTGGTCATTTTTCTACAATTGGCAGTTCCACTAACTGCATGTCAAAGTAGACTCCGCGACCACCTAATTTTGGAAACAATCTTTTTCCCTGATCGCCTGATTGCATTTCCTCAATTCTGGCAGGATCAATCAGCTCAATAGATGCCAGTGAGAACAGGCGCCCATCCGGCAGCATTGCCAGTGTATCGGAATCGCAAACGCGAATGTCACCCGGTGCCATCAAAGGACCATGATCAATTCGTTTCTTTGAATTTAAATCATAGGTCACATAATAGACCTGATCATTTGGATTAAGTTTACGTCCTTCCACCTTGACTGCCGGTCCGTGTGTGAGGTGATGTATCTTTCCGTCAGCTAAAATAAAGGCGAGACGACTGCCTCTAATATTGCCCATGGTATTGAGGTCTGCATCCGAGCAAATACGAGCTAGCGGAGTGATTGATTTAGTTTTAAGATCTAATTCAAATAAAGAGCATGTTCCCTGATGAGTAGCGTAAATTTTGTCACTACCAGGTGAAAGAAGTGCCATGCGCCAATGGGAAGACGCAAGAGCCTTATCGTCGGCTTGCCCAACAATCCCCTGCTTCACATTAAGACCGGTTTCACTAATCTTTCCTTTTGCTGGATCATAGTGCCAGATTTCGCCATTTTTACGACTTCCATAGACGACTCCGCTTTCGGGATGAATAACTAGACAGCGAGTCACATCTATTGAGTCTGCCATAGCTTTACTCTTTCTGTATTGGTCATCAACCTGGCCAAGAATTTTAACTTCTCCCGTACCAATATCACAGCGCATCAGCAGACCGTTTGGAAAGCTTATGCCGTAAAGACAATTGCGCGGAAAGTCCGGCTCCAGAGTTAGAATCCCCTCCAATTTGGGAGCTCGCCCCACTACTTTAGCTTTGCCACTTTTTTGATCATATGCTACAAAGCAACCACCTGCATAAGCTTTGCGCTGCCTATGCCATTTGTATCCAGCGACTCCGAACGCGGTCCCAAAATAAATGACTTTATCATTCTCAAAAAAAGGTGTATGGATCTTACCCTGAGACATTTCACCTCCCGGCCCAACTTTAACGCCGGTCACGCGACCTAAACCAAAGGGCTTATCAAAGCTCTCAGTTTCAGGGTCATAGGAAAGCACCTCTGCATTCAGGTCCAGCCAATGAGTCGAAAAACCCATAAACAGTTTGCCATCCGCTGTTGAACTTAAAGCCAGGTGACTCGCATCAGCCCAAAGCAGATCCGGATCATGTAATTTGACGTCGACCTGCTTACTATCAGTAAAGGACGTGCAAGAAGCCATTAAAAGTGTGCTAAGCACTAGAGAAAGTTTTAAATGCAATTTCATCAATCAGCTGCCTTCTAAAAAACCATGGGAGTTTCTTGCAGCCACTGATCCATCAAAGTAGAGAGTTCCTTTACCTTTTCGGGGTATTTAGCAGAGATATCCTTGCGGTCATCTGGATCATTTTTTAAATCGTAGAGTTCGTAGCTATCCGGGCGAGCAATGAGTTTATACCAACCATTGACCACAACACGGGCGAGTATATCACTATGTAAATCTCCGACCTCCTCGATATTGATATCGCGATCATAGATGTCGACAAAGATACTGCCACGCTTGGCCAGGAGCTCAGGTTTTCTCAAATCCAGCCCGGACATAGCTTTATCCGGCTCTATACCACAAGCTTTCAAAATAGTTGGAGCTATATCAATAGCGCTGGCCAATGTTTCTTTATCGCGTTGGGGAGCAATCCTATTCTTGTGGGTTAAAAAAATTGGCGTACGTATACCTATTTCAACAGCTTCTTTTTTCGAACGTATATAACCACCGACTTCTTTAGGGTCCGGCAGCCAACCATTATCACTGGCATAAACAAAAAGTGTATTGTCGTAAAGATCCTTTTCTTTTAGGAAACTCACCAGTTGGCCACAGGTCTCGTCAAGCCAGGCAATATTCGCCCAATAGCGTGCAGTGGATTCATTGGGGGCCAGATCTTTGTATTTGTTATAAAGACGATCCGGAGCATTATGGGGTGTATGCGGCAGGAAAACACCGTACCAAATAAAGAAAGGTCTATTGTCCTCTTGAGCCTTATTTACGAAATCGTGAATCGGCTTCATGGTTTTACGGCCAATCTGATTGCTGTAAGTGCCCTCAAAACCGTGATCAAGGGGATTTCCCTCCCACCATTTGCCTGCCTTGAAGGTTGCATAGCCATTATCATTTAATTGCTTTACCATGGAAGGAGCATTTTTAAGCGAAGCCGTCATAAGCTGAGCATGCTTGCGAGTTAGTGTTCTAGCCTCCTTTTTATCCATCGTTTTAAAAGCTTCAATATATTTTGCCGGTATGGAATGATTGCCTCTTACTGCTGTTTGATGCGGGTAAAGTCCCGTCACAATACTCGCCAGTGATGGACGGCACATGGACGCTGTATCATAACCTCGATCATAGACAAGGCCTTCACCCGCTAAGCGGTCTATGTGAGGAGTTTTAACGTGTGGGTGTCCCATGAAGCTGTAATCCATCCAGCCGTGATCATCGCTCAAAATAAAAACGACATTGGGTTTATCCTGAGCATGAGTCAAAAAGCTGACGACACAACACAGCAAGGTGATTAATTTAGTGGAGGTTTTATACATAATTTTCTACCGTAGTTTTTTAAAATTTTTCTATTTGAAGTGCTTTGACCATTTGGATTTCTGAAGGCCGCGCTTAACCGCATCCAGGTTTTTCAATTGCGCTCCGCCGTAATGACTTAAGGCATAACCATCACAGCCGGTGTATGAGGATAGTTCGGCACTTTTCTCCAGGACGGCCGGATTCTTACCGCGGATATCCAAAGCTGCCACCCAGTGAACGTGATCACCGGCAACATTTTCAAAGTTCTCCAGGTACTTCACTTTATCGTGGACAAGCTTCATGTTGTCCTGATGTTCCACAAAAGCATTGGCTCGGATGGAATCGATATGATTCATGAAAGAAGGCAGATCAACACCAGAGTAATAACTATGGGTACGGACGTAGTGATTCCAGCGAATGTCGATATTTGGATTGAAGGATTTCGCAGCGCTGCTGATTAAATGGAAAAAGTTATTGATTGACTCACAGCGGAAATCCAGCCAACGTTTTAATACAGGATTTTGCTTGAGATACTCTTCGGCAGTAATCCCGGAATCCATTATGGCTTTCTTATCCTGCTTTGCCAAAACCTGAAGTTCTTTCTGTGCCTCCTTGAGATCAAAGCCTTTCTTTTTTGCCTCAAAGACACAATGATTACAGAAGCATCCGCCTTTTTCAGTGGCGACCAATGCCCATTCTATGGGGTCGGGGGGGAGGTTTTGCACGAAATATTTTGTTGGAAGTACGTAGGGAACCAAACAAGTCTGTATGTAATCAAGGTCATAGTTGGCCGCAAGATCGGAATAGAGGCCCACAGCGTATTCCTGAAACTCGGGGCTATTATGGCAAACAACGTGATTTTTGTAATTATGGGTGATGACGGGCTTGCCGAAGACGTTTATTTGAATGGCATCCGGCAACTCTTCTTGCAACCTTATTGGATCAATCCAAGCGTGAAAGAGCTCAACTGCGGACTTCATTTTTCTTTTACGCAAGGCCGTCGTGAGATCCTCTACCCAATCTGATTTTGCCAGGAAATCCCGCTTAGTTCGCAGGGGTTTGATCTTGCCATAGTGTTTCATATCCGGTTTCCAGTAAATATGGCAATCTTCACATGTGTAAGACTTCCTTACGGGATTATGAGTATATTCACCACCACGGAACGGGCGGATGGATTGAGAAAGGTTACACATGTAGATAGAATTGGCTCCAGCCCTTCCCTGCAAGTTATCCAGAACATTCTCTATACCTTCATCAGCCAAATCCCAGGGAAAAACACTGGCGGAAATTTCCGGTGGCTGACTTTGCGGCAACACAGTATTGCATCCGTAGGAAGCCGCTACGCCGCTCATACCAAGGGCTTTTATAAAATTTCTTCTCGTTAAATCACTCATACTATCTCCTATGGATGTACTTTATTTTTGTTGAAATTCATAGGTGGCTCACACTTAGGCAGTGAGTTGATCCAGTCACGGATAAGGGCCACACCGGCTTCATCAACTTCGTGGGAACCAAATAGGGGCATCTGCCCTGCACCGCGCCGATTCATACGTCCCAAAAGTTCAGATAGCTCGGCATTACCCGGAACAATCAGTTTGGCCTCTGCTTTGCCAAGCAAGCCAATCTTCGGTGCTCCACCAATCAAACCTGTTTCTGCCAATGGCACATGGTATTCCAATTCCATTGCTGCGCGTCCCCCCATTCCCGTCTTGTGGTGACAATGGGCACAATTTATGTGCAGGTAAGCCCGTGCCCGCTCTTCCAAAGTTCCGCTCTTGGGATCGTAAGGATCCGCAAGCCTCACTTCCCGCCGCTTTTTTAAGTCATTGTTATTTTTCAAAACTTTTGTTTTCAGCCATTCGTCAAGTTGCTGAAGCCCCTGTGGGTCAGTTCTATTGAGTTGCGGAGCTGTGAAAGCAATGCCAAAGAGGCTGTGTTGAGTGTGGCAAATCATACATTCTGAGCGAGAGGGAAAACGCCAGATTTGTGTTTTCCCTGAGTCGCGTTTGACTTGTACCGTTTCGCCCTGTTCCGGAACCAGGCTTGCCGTCTTGCCTTCAGAATCCCACTTATAAGTATATCCCTGCCAGGTTCCACTATTGTAAAGAACCTGAGTCTCCACAGGTGCCCCATCTAAATAAAATGTTTTTACCAGTGCTCCTCCTTCGTTGATCCATAGACTACTGTAATAACGATTACCCCCTCTCTTCGTGATTTGACTCTTGGGAAGAGCTAGAAAACGACGGGCACTGGCGCCATCAGCCCAAGCCTCCGCCTGCACCTTGTATTCCATTACGCCTTCAGACGGTTTTTGTGAAGCGACATGATTAAACAGACCTGTCTCAGCTAAAGTCTTTGGCCAGGGACGAGTTCTTTGTTCACCTTCACGTCGGGATAAAGTTTCTATGCTGCCAGATAAGGAAAGCAGTAATAACTCTTGTTGGTGATCCTCACATATTGAGGTCAATGTCCCGTAAGTAATTTTAGCAATTCGAAAGGGCTTCCCCAGTGTGTCTTTACGGGCATCATAAGCCACGGCCCAAATCTCTCGGGTTATAGAACAGCCATAGATGTAGTGCCCCGCGAGTTCAGGAAATTTTTTACCTCGATAGAAAACACCACCAATAATTGAGCGCAATTCCGTATGGGGCTGTGCCAGCCTGGGAAGTGTATGTTGAGTATTGGGTCCACCTAAGGCTAAGTCACGATGAAAAGGCTGATAACCTTCGTAAGAGGACCAACCGGCATTGGAACCTCGCTTCACACAATACAGCATCTCCCAGAGATCTTCGCCATTATCAGCTGCCCACAGTTCCTCACTGACGGGATGAAAACACATGCGCCAGGGGTTGCGCAGGCCGTAGGCCCATATTTCAGGTAAAACACCGTCCATTCCCACAAAGGGATTATCGCCAGGTACTGTATAATTACGTCCCGGCTCAGGCTTGCTGTGCACATCAAGACGTAAAATAGATCCCCTAACCACGTTAACCTGCTGCCCCACTTTACCCGGATCGCGTTGGACTGATCCATCCCCGGCAGAGATGTAAAGAAAACCGTCTTTGGGACCCCACTTCAGATCACAGCCATTATGAGTAATAGTCTTCCAACTATAAACGATTTCAGGTTTTCCCTCTAGGCTAAATCCAGACTCCATTGTCACTTTGTAGCGCACGATCAAGCAGCGTCCATCTAAACCGTTCTGCTGATGAACTGCCAAGTACAAATGGGGGATTTTGGGCCAGTCTCGATCAAGTACTCCACTCAATAATTGAAAGTGTTTAGAACTTTTACCCTGCCCCATATCTTTAAAATGCGATTTTATATCCGTCACCAGATGGCGCTCAACACGGTCCTCTAGGCCATGAGCCGGTACCGACCAGATCTTACCCCTGTGCCCTAGAATCAACAATTCCGCTTCATCGCTATTATTCTGATAGGGAATCACGTCCAGTGCACCCTTAAAGAGATAATTACCCTTAAAGAAGGAGACCGCCTGATACTTTAAACCTGGCATACCTGCTCCGTCCAAAGCGGAATTATCCCACTTAAGCTTATCTTGTCCTAAAACGATACCTGAGCCCAGAAAACTGATGACACAAAATATAACTGTGATTACATTTTTAGGGCTCATGAACATATTTTACTGCTAGGGTTAGATTTTAAAAATGAAAAACGTGAGGTCGGCGGTTTTAAAGGATTTGTAAAGAACCGGTACTATCCGCGTATCTATCTTTCTTCACTCCCATATGCTGTGCCATATTAAGCCACAGATTGGATAAAGGTGTACCTTTGGAGAAAGCGGTATGCTGACCATTGCCTTTAACATTTTTACCAGCCACAACGACAGCCAAACGGTCGTATCTGTGATCAAAACCATAACCGAGTCCACTGCCCATCACACTGGTGGTAGAATCAAATAATGATTTGCCCTGATGATCTTTAGACTTTTTCAATTCATCTAAAATGTAGGAGAATTGCTGAACATAGAATCGGTCAATTTTAGCGACATTATCCTGCTGATCTTCTTTATGGGTCAGGCTGTGGTGAACGACTTTTTTATCAAATTCACCATCAAAAAAGAGTGGTGAAGACCAGCGTTCGGGGCCTGCCATGAAAGTAACGTTTCTCGTCAGGTCAAGTTTAAGAGCCATTACAGTAAGTTTACCCATCAGTCTCATGTACTCACTTCGTTTAACCGGCTCCATTTCGTCATCAGGAAAAGTGACTTTGGAGAGCTCCTGTTGTTTTTGAGCCAATAATAAAGACTCTTGTTCTAATTCTCTGACAGATGTGAAGTACTCGTCAAGTTTCTCTCCATCGTGACCTGAAACTTTGGATTTCAAAGATTTTGCATCAGACATGATGAGGTCCAATATACTGGAATCAATATTTGCCTTAGATCTAAATAAAGTATTAAACAAGCCTAAAGGTGATTTATAGTTGGCGGCTGAATAACCCGGACCGTACCAGGAAACTGTATCAAAGTGTTTGGTCTCTCGAACATTGGGATCTTCATTACAGTTCACTGCTAAAGTTGGAAATGGCGTAGCACGCGGTAAACTCGATGCGATCACATGGTCCAATGTTGTATTGAGAGGATAGGCACCATCGGTTCTTTCATGGTGAGCTGAGCTCGTTAACCAACAGCAGCCTGATTGGGCATGAACGTCTGTACCTGTAGCGTGGATTCTATCTAGGCCACTGAGGACTGCGACGTCTTTCTTATGATTTTTTAAAGGTGATAAACTAGGCGTAAACTCATAGTCCCCGACCGTAGATGGAAACCATTTGTAGGGATTCACTCCATTTGGAAGATAAAACCACAAGGCTCGCTTGATATCATTATTGGCTGACTTGGGGCTGGAGAAAGCTTCCAGTGAAGGCAATAAAATACTTGCCGATAAACTCTTTAATATTACTCTGCGATTCATGTATTACCTCTACTGTCTTAAAAATGGTTCACTTAAAGCGATTTCTAATAAGACATCTCTCATCTTATGCCCATTAGATTTGCTGGCTGCAAGGATTTTTTTGATGTCATCTTGTTCATTGTAACCAACACTTCTGGCCAATGCATAAGCGTATAGGTGCTTAACAAAAGCCTCTGCAAAAACCTCTTTGTTGCCAATCATGATTTTTTTGAAATCCGGCAGGGTCGTATATGAATCCCCGAATATTTTCCCGGAAGTATCAACGTCTCGGCCATTGGCATACTTCTCTCTCCACATTCCAACTGCATCAAAACTTTCAAGCGTAAAACCCATGGGATCAATTTTGGCATGACATATCTTACAGTTATCGTTCTCGCTATGTATTCTCAATTGCTCTCTTATCGTTAAGCCCTTTACATCTTTAGATTCTTCATCCAGAGATGGTACATTAGCAGGTGGCGGCGGTGGCGGATCATTGTAAATCACATTGGCAAACCAGGCACCACGTAAAATAGGCGCACTTCTCTTTGAATGAGAGGTTAGAGAAAGGCAGGCTCCCATAGTAATGAGCCCCATTCTGCTTTCATTTTTATTAATCTTAACTTTGCGCCAGGTTTTCTTTTTTTTCTTATCCGGCTCACCAGCTGGATTATTGTTTTTCTGATCTATTTTGTAGTAGTCAGCAAGTGTGTTGTTAAAATAACTGTAATCATTGTCAATGAAGTCAAAAATACTACGGTCCTCGACCAGAATAGTTTCAAATAAGAGCAAGGGTTCTAAGATCAGATATTGACCGATGTTGTTTTGCTTATGCTTATCGAGAAAGTAATCCGGGAAGTTTTCGGGGTCGGGAGAGAAAGCCAGCAGGTTACCTAAATGAAGCCATTGAGCCGCAAAGCCATAAGTTAAATGCTTTGTTTTTCTATCGTTAAGCATTCTTTCAACTTCCTGCTTGATGACCTCTTCTTCTACGAGTTTGCCGTCAGCTGCCAGACTTAATAAGCGATCATCAGGTCCAGAGCCCCATAAAAAGTAGGATAATTTCGAGGCTATAGAATAATTTTTATTCTCATTTGGCTTCTTGTAAAGAAAATCCGGAGATGCCAAAATAACTGAGATCACATCAGTCATCGCTGCTGTGTATGAGAATTGATGAAACTTGTGACGCTCGGCAAAATAGCCCACGTATCTTTTAAGTTGCTCATCACTTAAAGGTTTGCGAAAAGCTTTTACCAGGAAGTCGGATAGAAAAGCTTCTGCCTGCTTTAATTCATCTCCTTTTTGGCCATTGAAAACAAAGTGTTCTTTCCACACGGGACTGGCATCTTTAAACTTCTTGTTATTCAATAGCTCTTTTGCTAAATCCATGTACCTAGACATAAGCTTGGGAGTAAAACTCAACATTTCAACATTATTATCGTAGCCGTTTTCTTCCTTGTAATCTACGGGTAGTGGAGCCACGCCATAAGGTGGTTTTTCCAGACCAAGCTGAGTCAGTCGACTTCCGATAAGTATCTTATCGGGCATCTTTTTACTTTTGGGATTAAAATAAGGTTTTTCGGCATCCTCTTTTATAAATCGACTCGGCATAGCAAAAATATTCTTTTCTAAAGCAAAGATGTCTCTTATAGAGTTGTCATACTCGTACCTAGTCAGGCGCCTCATAGGCGTGACTTCGCCGGACTTTTGACTTAGAAGCCCTTCGACGTAATTCAACAAATCTGTTCTTTCCTTTTCTGGAAGGGGTTTTTCGTCCTCGGGAGGCATTTCCTCGTGCCTAACAGATTCCCAAATATCTTCCAGTTTCGGGTCATCTTTATCAAAAGAAAAAGTCTCTAAATTCAGCTTACCTTTGACCTTTTTATTACTGTGACATTCATAGCAATAAATCTTAAAAAGCGCCTTAAGGTCCTGCTGTGGCAGAGCAAACGAGCCATGCACAATGAGAACTGTGAAAATTGTAAAAAGCTTCATTTTAACACGCCCTAAATTAATGTATGGCAATGGATTATATTTAACTTCCTTCATAATTCTTAAACTTTTTATTTTAAAATTTCACAAATGATTCACATAAAAAATAACTTGGAATCATTTTCTTTATTCATTGATTACCGTAGCGCAAAGTTATACTTAGCTCTTTAATTGTAATGAAAACGCAAGAAATGACTGGGGAAGAGTATTACACTTCATTATTGATGAGATTTATATTCTCAACTTTGCGAAGTCCGCAATTTATAAGTGAGAAATAGCTGTCCCCGGGGATCGCCATACGAATCGATAGGTTTTATCCGCAGCTTTATTCAGTATTGGAATGTGGGTTTCCCGGAAAAAATCGAAAGATCGCTGCGCTGCAGATCGTTCATTTTGCCCATGCGAAGCTTATGCAGGAATGCACAAAGACCCACTGTTGGGTCATAGCAGTTTGAATACGCTTCAGCATTATTATGAACTGAAACCTGAGCATTTGAGGAAGACTTTGGAGCGGTTTCATCCTCTGGAAAAGTTAAAAAATGGTTTATGATTTGACAATATATAAATCTAGATTCAATTGCCGTAGTTTTTTTACGGCAAATTTTGTAAGTGTTACTAAAAAGGTATACTTTACATTAATTTTATTGATAATAGGTGTTAAAAATGTTGTGTAGGTTTTCAGTTAAAAATTTTAAAAGCTTTGAAGATGAGTTCACTTTTGATTTAACCACTACTAAGAATTTTGAGTTTAATCAAGAATGTATTAAAGATAATACTGCTTTCAAAGCGCTCATTTATGGTATCAATGGATGCGGTAAATCCAACTTAGGATCTGCATTAATGGACATTCAGTTTCATTTAACTGATTGGGATTTACGTGAAAAAAGGTCTGCTTACAATAATTATATTAATGCATTTACTAAAGAAAAATGTGCTGACTTCAAATACGAATTTGCCTTTGGTGAAAACATTGTCATTTATGAATATACCAAAGAAAATTTAGACAATGTTTTAGCTGAGAAACTATCAATAAACGGTCAAGTTGTAGCTACAATAGACAAGCGTAAGAGTTCAAAAGGCACAGTGACTTTAAAAGGTGCTGAAAGTCTTAAAACTGATTTAGCAGATAATAATATTTCATTTATTAAATACATTAGTAACAATACACTTTTAGATGAACGAGATATAAATGTTAAAGTATTTACGAAATTAATGAAGTTCATTAGGTTCATGAGGCTTATAAAGACAGTAGACACTCATAAGACGATGAGCTACAAAGCTTCACTAGCTTCCCATCATATTTTATCCAAAAAGAACGGTTTACAAGAGTTTGAGCAGTTTTTAAATAACTCAAATATCAAATGTAAATTAACTACTATTGATGTCGGTGAAGATGAACCCCATATTGCATTTGACTATGGATCAAAATCAATAAGTTTTTTTGATGTGGCTTCTACAGGCACTTTAGCCTTAGGGCATTTATATGTATCTTTATTAATACTGGAAAAACATGTTAATGAACATGGATCAACTTTTATTTATATAGATGAATTTGATGCGTTCTACCATTACTTACTAGCTACTGAAATGGTTAAGAAATTAAAAGAAAACTCAAATGTACAGATTGTATTAACCACTCATAATACCGATTTAATGACAAACGAGTTAATGCGTCCCGACTGTCTTTTTAACATGACAGAAAATAGTATTAAACCTTTCCATAAATTAACTAATAAAGATTTAAGAAAAGCCCATAACAATCAAAAGATGTTTAAGGCTGGTATGTTTAATGAGTTATAAAATATTATTTATTTTTGAAGGTCAAAAGACTGAACCAAAGATAGGTGATTGTTTACAGCACCATTTCTTTTCTGAAGATTCGAGTATTATATACAGTGTATTTGGAAGTAATATTTATTCTTTGTATGATGTACTCAGAAGAGATGAACATGCAGATGTTTTTGAGGTGTTAAAAGAGCAGATGCCGTCATCTCAAGGTTTACAAGATTTAGACAGTAGTGACATCGGTGAAATTTACTTATTTTTCGATCATGACGGTCATGATACAAGAGCTGATAACAGTAAAATATTAAACTTATTAGCAACATTTAATAATGAAACTGATAATGGTTTATTGTATATAAACTATCCAATGGTTGAGGCCATTAAAGAGCTGGAACCATTTAAAAATAAAGTATGTGCTATCTCTGATAATAGGCGGTATAAAAGTACCTTTTCAGGTACGAACCCTTATAATGATTTACAACAGATCTCAAAAAGTAACTGGAATGAAATTATTGTTAAACATCTAAGGAAAGCTAATTGGATTGTCAATAATGATTATGATCTTCCAATAAAGAATTCAGTGGAACAATTCGATGTGTATAAAAAGCAAATAGATGATTATATTACTCCATCAAACTGCGTATCAATTCTTAGTGCATTTCCTCTGTTTATAGATAATTACTTTAAAGATGAACAATTAGATTATAGATAGCCACTCGAAAGCGTGGTAAGTTTAAATAAGATATTTGATATGATGGTGGCTGGTTGACAGCTTCCCTTTTTTGCCTTTTTCGTTTCAAAATTTCATTAAAAACGGTTCATCCTTTTTTGTGTTTAGTTCCTTGTAGGCTTCTACGAAGAATCGTCATTTCTCCATGGGATGAGATGGTTCCATCGTTTTTATCCCCCCTTAAAAATAAAACTTTTTTCTATATCTTGTAATTTTATGCGTTTTCACGATGATTATACTTATAAACAATTTCTGAAAAACTCTAAAGGAAAATTAGAAATGAACAGACGAAACTTTATTGCCCAGACTGCGCTTGTTGGCGGAATCGCCTCCATGACATCTTTTGAAAGCCTCGCCTCGACAAACAATACTGACAAAGAGCGCTTTAAGTTTGCTTTATCGCAATATTCGCTGAGAGCCATGTTTAAAAACAAAAGTCTAGATCCGCTCGATTTCCCGGCATTTAGCGCCGATAATTTTGGCATTAACGCCATTGATTTATGGGAAGGTGGCCTCCCCAAAGATAAGCTCAATGACATGTCTTATATGGAGAGCTTGAGAAAGCGCTCTGAACAAGCCGGGAGCCATTTATTTTTACTCATGGCCGGGAGCGTCGACTCGAGAAAATCTAATATGAAAGGCTCTGTCAAAAGATTGATCCCTTCATTAAAAAGAGCTCAGGTGCTGGGTTGTACTTACCTGCGTGTTTTCCTCAGAGCCGACAGTCTGGAGAATTCCGTTGAAACGCTTAAACTTCTGTGCGATGAAGCGGCAAAACACAAGCTTATCATTGCCATTGAACCGGGATCTTCTGCACTGAGCATGAAAGGGGCATTTCTCGCCGAGGTTTATAAGAAAGTTAAGCACCCTTATCTAACACTGATGCCGGACTTTGGTAAGTTGAAAAACAACGTTTACGACGGTACCCAAGCCATGCTACCTTATGCCAAAACAATATCTGCGAAGATGCACAGTTTCGATGATAAGGGCCGACAGCCCGATTTTGATTATGACCGTTTGGCAAAAATAATTTCCGCTTCCGACTACAAAGGTTATATCGCCATTGAATGGGAAGGTAGAAAACTCAAACCAATTGAAGGCGTTCTCGCTTCTAAAAAGCTCATTCTCGACAGTTTTACCGCTCGGGGCGCAACGGTCAAATAGCTCCTGCAGTAGCCCCCCACCCTTTCTGTAGCCTATTTTAACTGGAGAAGATTTAAAATATTTTGAGTGTAGGACGCACACGAAAAGCCTTATTAACCCTAATTTTTAAAGGAACTATTCTATATGTATAAAACAATCATTTCACTGCTATTATTAAGCCTTTGCAGTCAAGTGGCTGCAGAAAAAATTCGACCTAATATTGTCTGGATGTTTTCTGATGATCATGCCACTCAGGCTATTGGTGCTTATGGTGGCCTTCTCGAGTCCTATAATTTAACCCCAAATATCGATCGACTTGCTAAAGAAGGCATGATATTTAAAAGAGCTTACGTCGGCAACTCAATATGTGCCCCCAGTCGTGCCACTTTGCTCACCGGCAAGCACAGTCACCTCCATGGCAAGGTTGATAACGCTAAGGGCTTTGATCACAATCAGCAACAGTTCCAGAAGCTCTTGCAAAAAGGAGGTTATCAAACTGCAATGATTGGTAAAATCCATCTTCCCGGTAAAATGCAGGGCTTTGATTACTGGGAAGTCTTACCGGGCCAAGGGAAATATTGGGACCCTGAATTTGTTACTGAAACAGGGAAAACAATCTATCCAGGTGAGCACTCAAGTGATGTAATTACCCGTCGTGCACTCAACTGGATGAATAACGAGCGTGATAAGAGTAAACCCTTTATGTTGATGGTGCATTTCAAGGCACCTCATCGCAGCTGGCAGCCAACTACCCGTTGGAAAAAGAAGTTCAGTACCATGACTTTTCCGGAACCCGACACCCTCTTTGATGATTACCAGGGGCGTGGCACAGCTGCGAAATATCAAGATATGAATATTGAACATTCAATGAATATGGTCGGTGATTTAAAAAGTAATCAATCACCGCGCAAAGAATTTTTAAAGAAGAACGCTCTAACAGGTAAAGCACTTGTTAAATGGAAGTACCAAATGTACATGCGTGACTACCTGGCCTGTATTGCCGGCGTGGATGAAAATATAGGTAAGATCCTCGACCAACTGGCTGAATCCGGCCTGGATAAAAATACCATCGTTATGTATTCATCCGATCAGGGCTTCTACCTCGGTGAGCATGGCTGGTTTGATAAACGATTCATGTATGAAGAGTCCTATCGCACTCCTCTACTCGCTAGGTGGCCTGGTGTGATTAAAGCCAAAACCCGCAATGAAGATTTGGTGCAAAATATTGATTTTGCTGAAACCTTCCTGGACCTGGCAGGACTTCCAATACCGGCCGACATGCAAGGCGAAAGTCTCGTGCCACTAATGAAAGGTAAAACTCCTGATGATTGGCGCACTCATCTTTATTATCACTACTATGAATACCCCGGCTGGCACTCTGTACATCGCCATGAAGGTGTGTCTGATAAACGCTATAAGCTCATGCGTTTTTATGGTAAAGATGTGCCAAATGGTGAAGAATGGGAATTTTATGATTTGAAAACAGACCCTTCCGAAATGAAGAGTGAATATGCTAATCCCGAGTATGCATCTACTATAGCTAAGCTTAAAAAAGAATTAGCTAATCTAAGAGAAAAATATGAAGTTAAGGATATCCCTCAATACGATATCAACCCCTGGAAGGTATTGCGTAAACGTGATGCCGAAAGAAAAGCCAGAATGGAAGCTGATATGAAAGCCCGTAACTAAGCTGCGAATTAATTATCAAGGGATCTTATTATGAATTATTCTAAACTTTTTATCATCACTTTATTACTGTTTACAAGTGGACTATCCTGGGCAAATGATGGTAAAACCAATGTCCTGTTAATCACTGCTGATGACCTCGGTTATGAAGCCATTGGCAGCTTGACACTGGATGCTGATCTTCCCGATCTAACCCCTAACCTGGATCGCTTTGCCAAGCAGGGGTTCCAGTTCCAAAATGCCCATATTAACACCCCTATATGTCAACCGGGCCGTGCCATACTCACTACTGGAAAGTATGGGATAAACAGTGGTATGATGGGCTTCTTTCACATGAAAAAACGCTCTGCTACCGTAACGCAAACCTTGTCTAATCAGGGTTACCTTACAGGAATACTTGGTAAAGTCCCCCATTCGACACCGGACTTGGCGTATCAATGGGATTATACTCGTGTTATAAACGAGTTAGGTATGGGACGTTCGCCACAAAGGTATTATCAGTATTGTAAAGAATTTTTTAAGCGCAGCAAAACAGAGAATAAACCCTTTTATTTCATGGTTAACTCTCATGATCCCCATCGTCCATATCACAACCCCAAGAAGCCAATAAAAGCAGCCGAAGAACCATCCAAATTATTTGGCACGGATGAGGTTATTGTGCCTAAGTATTTACCTGATACACCGCAGGTCAGGATGGAATTGAGCCATTATTATAATTCCGTGCGTCGTTTAGACGATACCTTCGCCAAGGTCATGCAAGCCTTAAATGAGTCGGGCTTTGCGAAAAATACCTTGGTATTATTTTTATCAGATAATGGCTCCGCTTTTCCTTTTGCGAAAGCCAATACTTACCTGGCAAGCTCAAAAACCCCTTGGTTAGTACAATGGCCGGCGGGCAAGATAAAAACCTCCTACGTGAATAAAACCGATTTTATTAGTGCTATCGACTTCTTCCCTACTGTGCTCGATGCACTTGGACTTGATATACCAAAATCTGTTGATGGCCGTTCTATTTTACCACTATTAAAGGGAGAAAAACAGGCAAATCGCTCTCATGTTTATACTCAGGTTGATTATTTAAATGGCGGTGGACCTGCTACTCCCATGCGGGCAATTCAGGACCGCGAGTTTGGCTATATCTTTAATCCATGGAGCAGATCAGGGGCAAATTACAAAAATGCCAATGAAGGTCTGATCACTAAAAAAATGAAAGAATCCGGCGACAAAGCGCAATTAGAAAGGCTTAGGATGCATCGCGAACGAGTAATAGAAGAGTTCTATGATCTAAAAGCCGATCCTCATTGCATCAATAACTTGATCAATAATCCAGAGTATAAGGAAAAAATAAATGAATATCGAGCAAAGCTTGTCAGCTGGATGACCGAACATTCAGACCCTGTATTAGCTATGTATCAGGTTAAAGAACAACCTAAAAAAATGATCAGCATGTTAAAAAGCGAATTTCCTTCGAGAGCTGAATTAATGCCTGAGCAACAACGCATTGAACAGGAAAAACAAAGGCAGCAACGAAATAAAAATAAGAAGAAAAAGAAATAAGATATGAAAAAAGTTTTTATAAAATGGCTTGGTTTATGTGCCTTTGCACTATCGCCTGCAGCGCTTGCTGAAGATAAACCAAATATAGTTTTGATCCTAACGGATGATCAGGGATACGGCGATATCAGTTCCCACGGTAACCGGATGATTGACACACCTCATCTGGATCAGTTGGCAGAGGATGGCACAAGGTTTGAGAACTTTTTTGTCTCAAATGTATGCGCCCCGACCCGAGCCAGTTTATTAACCGGTCGCTATCATATTCGTACTGGCGTTGTACAGGTATCCAGAGGATTAGAGATTATGCGATCAGAGGAAGCCACTATTGCAGAAGTCTTTAAAGCCCAGGGTTATGAAACAGGATTGTTTGGCAAATGGCATAACGGTGAGCACTACCCAAATAATCCCCCAGGACAGGGCTTTGATGAATATTTCGGTTTTTGTGCCGGTCACATTGGTGATTTCTTTGACGCAACACTGGATCATAATAAAACATTTGTAAAAACAAAGGGATTTATCACGGATGTGTTGACAGACAGGGCTATAGACTGGATTGAAAAGCAGCAGGATAAGCCCTTTTTTGCCTACATCCCTTATAATGCACCGCATGCCCCTTATCAGGTAGAAGACAAATATTATGATGAATTTGCCGCAAAAGGATATAGTGCGGCTCATTCTGCTGCATACGGCATGATTGAAAATCTCGATGATAATATTGGTCGTCTTCTTAAAATACTGGATGACCTGAATCTTACTGATAATACCATAGTTATCTTTTTAACAGATAACGGCCCCAATTCACCGACCAGATTTAACGGGGGCATGAAAGGATCTAAAGGCTCAGTTGATGAAGGTGGAGTAAGAGTGCCGTTTTTTATACGCTGGCCAGGTAAAATAGCAAAAGGCCGCACAATCCACGATTTGGCTGCCCATATTGATGTTCTGCCGACCTTGATGGAGCTTGCGGGCGTCAATGTTGACTTACCTAATAAGCTGGACGGCCGCAGTTTGACGTCTTTGATATCAAGCTCAAAGACACCCAAGGCACCAGCTTGGCCTGAAAGATTGATATTTACTCAAGGTCCAGGAACAAATATGACACCTGGTTCTGGGGCCGGTGCCGCGCGAAGCAATCAGTATAGATATGTCCTTAGCCGCGGGGAGGAAGGTTTATATGATATGATAAACGATCCTGGGCAGGAAAAGGATCTCAAGAAGAGTAAGAAAAAAATCTTCGATGAATTGAAAGCTGCGTATATTGAATGGTTGAAAGACGTGTCAGCAGGCTGGGAGCCAAACACCACTATCCCGGTTGGATATAAAGAATTTCCAGCCACTTACCTGCAAGCGGTAGAGGCCAAACTGCAAGGCAAGCTAAAGTTTAATGGCAGAGGATTTGCCCATGACTGGATCGTAAACTGGACTAATCCAAAAGATAAAATCACCTGGGATATAAATGTGATCACCTCAGGGCGCTATAAAGTCTCTTTAGATTATGTCGTACCGGAAAAAGATGTGGGTGCCACCATAAAAATCAGCACCGGTAAAGCATCAATAAGTTCCAAAATTACAAGGGCATTTGATCCGGAACTTTTCCCAGCGCATGACAGAGCAAAAAGAGCCGGTGAATTAGAAAAGCCGTGGAAGAAAATCACACTCGGTGAAATGGATATCGATGCGGGCCGTGCGCAAGTTATTCTGTCGGCTGATACCATGACAGGTAAGCAAGTCATAGAAGTGCGCCGTGTCACACTGGAACTTATTTCGTCCAATTAAGGCGAATACTGTTGCTTTTTAGGTGTGCAACACACCGAAAGATAATAGCGTGTGGTGTAGGTTTGAATGAAAAATACATATAAGGTGCAACGCACCGACATAAGGCTGAATATGTCGAACTTACAACCCTAAACCCTCGAGAGTGAACGAAAGGCGCATAGTTCGCCACCTTCGGCGGCACAACTGTTATGCAGGCCATTGAACACCCGGAAATTCCTGTTATTAGGAATTTTTAATCTGCTCCGCTTTGAGTCTCATCAGAATATTTTTCGATTCGAGTATATCAAAACCGGTATGTTTTTTAATTTCTTTGAGGGCTTTCATATCTTGCCCCTCTTCCACTAAATTTATGATATTTCGCGGTAAAAATAATTTAGGGTCAGGGTCCATAGCCTTGAAGATCAGCATAAAACTCTTCTTTTGATCTGAATGCATAAAGCCGATCTGCATCATCATAATGATTAGTAGTATACAGATTAGTAATTCCATCTATCACCTCCCGTTTTAAAGCTTGAACTATTTACAATTATTCCTAAGTACATTCTTGAGGTTTCGATACACTAAGATGTCTCTGTAAATATTATTGTACTGAGCTGGAAATATATTACAGGCTTATACTCATAAGCGGATGGAATTAAGTTATTTTTTGAAATTAAAATAATGATCAAAGGCTTTAGCTTCCCGATGAAACTTATGAATAAAACCCGGGCGCTTCTGCTGGTTCCTCCAAGTGGCTAATTTCTTTTGTAAATTTGCTGCTAATTCGGGGTGGCTTTTGATCAGGTTTATTCTTTCCGGCAGGGGATCAGTCATATCAAAAAGCATCTGCACGCCATTTTCCAACTCAAAAAACTTCCACTTCTCTGAACGAATGGCTGACTGCCCCCAAAATCTCCAATAGAGGTATTCATGGGGATTTGACTTATTCTTCTTCGATAAATACGGCATGAGATCCACACCATCGAGCTCGCCTTTTTTAACTGTTACGCCGGCAAGTGCTAAAGCGGTAGCACCTGCATCCATGGTACTCACCGGTTTGTGGTAAACTTGTGCAGGAATTTTGCCCTTCCAATACACGAGGTATGGCACACGCACGCCCCCTTCTGAAATCATTCCCTTTTCACCGACAAGTTCACCATTTAGAGAACCGGACCAGCCCCCTGCAGCATTAAAGGGCAGATCTTCCTTTTTGATTTTCAGTGGTGCGCCATTGTCGGCAAAGTAAAAAACAATCGTATTCTCTTCGATTTTATATTTTCTCAAAGATTCCATGACAGCGCCAATGCCATCGTCAATGGCCGCTAAAGAGGCTAAGCCCCAACGGCGACGTTCCGTCATTTCACCGGGGAAACGATCAAAATGCTTTTTAACGACTTCCATGGGTACGTGAGGTGCGTAGTAATTGAGGTGCAGAAAAAAGGGCTTGTTATGATTTTTATCTAGGAAAGCTAAGGCTGCATCAGTTTGCTTATCGACGCGAAAAGTTTTTTTATCCACTTCGCGTTGATGTTTTATGGCCTTGCCCTGCAAGTCATAATTTCTTAAATAAGTGGACAGTGCACCATCATAGTAATCACTATAACCACGGCTCATAGGGAAGTACGGACGACTTATATTTTCGGGGATACGCACCTTTTTTTGTTTCAGTCCCTCGGAATAATGATCTTTCATCCAAAGCGTACTGAGTCTATTTGGGTTTAAATGCCATTTTCCTACAAAACCCGTTGTATAGCCGGCATCTTTTAACTTTTCTGCAATGGTCGTTTCATTGATATCCATAGGCGCTAAATCATTATCATCCAAAGCAAATCGAGTTTGATACCTGGAGGTACTTATAGCAGCTCGTGAAGGCGTACACTGTGGTGCAGTCGAGTAGCCATTTGTGACGACGGCACCATTTTTAGCAAGAGCATCTAAATGGGGGGTCTTTAAGTCCGGAGAGGAACCTTCATAGGCACCGAAGTCGGCATAACCGTGGTCGTCAGTTACAATAACAATAATATTTGGTGGATTTACGCCTTTCTGCGAGGCGAAACTTGTTAATGGTAAAAGGCCTAGGGCTACAATACCCAATAGTATGAAACGTTTCATTTAATGTTCCTAGCTTAAAATTCTCATTAACTATAATTAGTTTGAATCGATAAAAAATGACAACAAGCTATAAAAACACTGCTATTTATAATAAATACCTCTCTCGATTAGCGAAGTCCGCAATATAGCTTACCTGCAGTACTTAGCTGATAGCCTTCGTCTTCAAAGCGACTGGGCATGACTAGATGATTTTTCGTCCTTGGCGATTCTTTCAAACCCGGGCCTAAAAAATAAATACCTGTGTTACTTGGGTCCAGAGATGACATCATGCTCTCTCTTGAAGGGCCACAAACAGGTGACTGACAATGAGCATTTGTAAAAAGCATTCCCCGGTTTGCTAGACGATCAATGTTTGGTGTTTTTTCATGGGGGTAACCACCAAGGACTCCTATCCAATCATTGAGGTCATCAACTGCTATGAGGAAAATTTAGTTTTCTTCATAGACCTTCAAGTTTTATATTAGGTTTGGTTTCTGAAAAATCCCAACTGACTAACTCTATATTTCACACTCCAAATTTATGAAAGACTCCCTTGTTTTGAAGCTCCCAAATCGTTTGGAATCATCTTTATAAATTTACTTTTTTTAGCTCATAACGTCTTAGATAAGCTATATGGTGCTGGATCGCAGCGGAAGTCCCACATTAGGTTGATCTTTTTGTTAGATGTTTTGCGGTATTATTATTTTTCCGATTGATCTTTTTTTCTCATTTCTAGATACTTTTTTAATATTGTCGATTCGTCTTCAAAGCCATTTTCCTCTGTTAAATATTTTTCACCTGTAATCTGCTCTAATGCATAAGCAGCACTACGTCTAGCATGTATATATGAATCGTTTTTCATTGAATGTTTTAAATAATCAATAGAGCGTTCATCCTGAATCCACCCTAAAACTTTATATGCTTGGGATCTAAAGTGTCGATTATCGGATACTTTTGCTAAAGCAATAATTTGTGGGACTGAACTTTTTTCTTTTAATAAGCCTAAGGCTGTTAAAATATCGTTTTTAGTGGGTTTATAACTAGAGTAATAAGAAGCTGCAGTTAATTGAGATAATAATTTTTCTATTTTTGGGTCATCATGCTCTTTTATAGTAGCTTGTTCAAGTTTAGATATTCTCTTTTCTAAAGATGATGTACATCCTGTCACAATTGATAAGGTCGTTAAACCTATTAATAATTTTGCTTTCATAATCGTTCTCTTTTTTATTTATAATTAGTGTGACCTAACGTCCTAGATCACCTGTACTCGAGGTACTCGAGTAACAGGTGCATCTAATGGTTCTACTTGTCTGAGTAATAAACTTCGCCATCTTTTCGTATAGTGACCCCAATAGCTAGGCCTCCTAAGCGGTAGAAATAATCAACTTCTACTTTAGACTCACCTATAGTAAAATTGTATACTCCACCTGTTACTGAAAATTTTGAGACTTCTTCAGTTCCATCTATTAGGATTGTCTCAATTCCAAAAGGATTATTTTTAATGATAACTTCTGTACCATTAATAATAACTCTTCGTTTAAATAAAAAACCTGAAGTGCCTAATAATATAATTACAAGAATCGCTAAGATATCCATTTTTTCCCTTTAAATATTTTCTTTAGTTAGAACTTTAAAAACTTAATCCATAATTGTCGTCAATGATTTAGTTATGACTGCCTCTAAGCTTTTTAACGATATTTTTTCTAAAGCATCTTTATCTTTTTGTGGAATCAGAAGCTTTATCAGCAAGACGGATATTAAAATATCCTTATCATGTTGTTAACATTGATTGTTTATTTTTAACAATATGTTGTCCTCTTGGAACTCAAACTTTTGTTTTACCTGCATACCTAGCACTGTCGTGCCAGGCTGTACTATACCGTCCCTTTGGGACTCTGATTAAATGCCGAAGGCATGGCATATTTCAGACCAATGGCGTCAGCCTTGGGTATGATTGGATAATAATATAATTGAATGCCGAAGGCATGGCATAGAAAGACTGCACTTTCAACTTACTGAAATAATCATTTGAGTCGATCGCCTTTTAGGGAGTAGGCTTGGCTTTCTTTGGTTTCTTTTTCTTAGACTTTTTTCTTGGTTTTACTAATGAATAAATCTCATCCTCAGACTCAAGTTTACGTTTAAGACGATCTAACTTTTCAGGATACTGCTTTGCCATCCCGAAAAGGACCTAAGCAACGATATACCTGCGGGTAGCCGCTAATACTGGAATAAAGAAGTCGATGAACCTATATAATTTGGGCTCTATGATGATTTTCCAAGGTAAGGATGAAAGTACAGCTTCGCAGTTTTCATTTGGACATAACTCTAGGAGTGAGCTGTAACTGTTGTGATGGAAAATGGATCACATTTTCCATTAACTAATGGTAACAGTTCGACCTCTTGTATCGGTATTTACTGCTGTTTATATGTTATTATTGCTGATTTAGATTTGATTTTAGATTTAAATCCTGAAATTGATAATTCATATTTTTTGGGTTTATTCATAAAAATGTTTTTATATGTTTTTGGGTCTGTGATATCAATAATAATATTTGGCTTTTGATATGTAACCTGAACATTATTACTACGAATTACTTCTGCACCGTTTTGATCTCTTTTCCATACAGATGCTTGCCCGTTCTTTAAGAGTTTAATAATTGATGAGATTCGTTCTTCATCTCCTGGGTACTTGAACTTCGAGAACCCAAAATCGTAATTATTAATTCTTATTTGACAGTCATATTCGAGGTGGTTATCTTCAGTTGTTTTTTTATTCCATGTAATTAAATCAGTATGTTCGATAGGAATAATAAATTTAGCAGAATTATTGGTTACAAGTGATGTCATTGTATTGGTATTTGCTAAAGCGGGTATGATTTTTTCATCTTGCGTAGAGTGGTTATCACTAGATGTACAAGATGAAAGGAATAATGTTGAACAAAGTATTGATGATATGATTAATTTAATCATAGTTTTTTTTCCTTTTTATTTTTTTACACTGAAATATTAAGATTATTTTTAAAGCCAAATTCTTAGCTTGCACTTCAGGATGAACTTTAAAAACTTCATCCATAATTGTCCTCAATGATTTAGTTATGACTACCTCTAAGCTTTTTAACGATATTTTTTTGGAAGTCATCATTATCTCTTTGTGGAATCAGAAGCTTTATCAGCAAGACGGATATTAAAATATCCTTATCATGTTGTTAACATTGATTGTTTATTTTTAACAATATGTTGTCCTCTTGGAACTCAGGTTTTTGTTTTATCTACGTACCTAGCACTTTCGTGCCAGGCTGTACTATATCGTCCCTTTGGGACTCTAATTGAATGCCGAAGGCATGGCATATTTCAGCCCAATGGCGTCAGCCTTGGCTATGATTGGATAATAATATAATTGAATGCCGAAGGCATGGCATAGAAAGCCTACACTTTCAACTTACTGAAATAATCATTTGAGTCGATCGCCTTTTAGGGAGTAGGCTTGGCTTTCTTTGGTTTCTTTTTCTTAGACTTTTTTCTTGGTTGTACTATTGAATAAATCGCATCCTCAGACTCAAGTTTCCGTTTAAGACGATCGAGTTTTTCGGGATATTGCTTAGCTAAATTCTTGGTTTCTCCCCTATCCTCTTTAAGGTTATAGAGTTCCCATTCACCCGTGCCGCCATCCTCTAGAAATCGCCCTACTTTCAAAGGTGAAATCACTTTCCAATCCCCTTCGCGAATCGCATTGCCCAAAAGGATATCTTTTTGAACAGATGCCGAACCCGGGTTGTAGATATAGAATTCACGCGCGGTGTCGCTTTTGCCGCAGATAAAATCCAGTTGATTAACACCATCAATCAGGCGATCGTCAGGAACCTTTGCCCCCGTCAAGGCCGCAAAAGTCGGCAGTAAATCGATGGTGGCCATGAGCCCATCATCCGTTTTTCCAGCCGCAATTTTTCCCGGCCAACGCATGATGCAGGGAACGCGAATGCCACCTTCGTAAATAGATGCTTTGCCATCGCGAAAGGGGCCGGCGTCACCCCAAAAAATGGAATTCTCCGGATGCCCCTTTTTATTTTCATAATACTTTGGCTGATTCCATGGACCATTATCAGTCGTATAAATAATGAGAGTGTTGTCTTTCACACCAAGCTGATCAAGTGTAGAGAGTAGACGCCCAGTCTCGTAATCAAATTCTTCCACAACCGCACGGTAGAGATTATCCCCCACTTTATCCTTAAATTGCGGTGAGGCATCGATAATCGTGTGCATCATGGTATGAGAGAGGTAGAGCAAAAAAGGCTTTTCTGAATCGCGCTTATTCTTGAGAAAATCAATGGCTTTGTCAGTATAGAGCCGCGTGATCCCCGCCATGTCTTCTGTTTCACCAATGAGTTCGTTATTTTCATGTAGTTTCATTTTTCCACTATCATTGGCACCGAGACCACCAAAATAGTAATCAAAACCCTGAGCATTGGGCATTCGTTCGATAATAGCTCTGCGATTAGAAACGTCCCACTTACCGACGCAAGCCGTTTGATAACCGGCCCCTTTCAGCATTTCAGCAAAAGTGATTTCAGAAGCAGGCATGCCCCAGCCTTTACTGCGTGCCGGGTAACGTCCCGTCAATAGCGCTGAACGCGAAGGTCCACAAACGGGCTGAGCATAAAAAGAAGTGAACTTTGTCCCCTCTTTTGCGAGTTTATCGAGTACCGGTGTCTGATTTTCTTCACTGCCAAAACAGCCCAGGTCGGCATAGCCTTGGTCGTCGGTAAATATGATGAGGATATTGGGTTTTTCCGCCGCAGTAAGGGGTGCCGAGACGAGAACACTCAGTAATAAAAACCTTCTTAAAAATCTATTCATTATTTATTCCCTTATTTAAATTTTTTCTTTTTAAAACTCATTTTGACGTCAGTCATGCTGCGTTCCTCGAGCCTTTTTTTTATGATTTTACAACACTTTAATCAATTACTTTTTTGCAGTGGCTTGGGCTTATCGACAAAAGCAGCCGGTCTTTTATTCAGATTTAACTCCTTCTCAAAATCTGTTATATAGCCAGCTAAGCGCTCGACGACTTCAGGGTGAGCTTTCGATACATCTTTGCTTTCACCAATATCTTGTTCCAGATCATAAAGAAGTGTTTTTGTTTTCTTCGCTTTACCCTGCTTTTTAAGGTGCATCTTCCACTTACCGGAGCGCACCGCTTCAAGGGTATTCCCTTTATGATAGAAGAATGCCTGATGCGGTGATTTCTCTTCACCTCTTATCACCGCCCAAATATCCTTGCCGTCAATAACGCGGTCGGAGGGGATTTCTGCACCTGCTAATTTCGCAAAAGTTGGCAAAAGATCCATCGTGGTCATGATTTCATCGTTAGCAATACCGGCAGGAATCTTACCCGGCCAATGAATGACGGTGGGAACGCGCATTCCTCCTTCTAAAGTTTGATTTTTTCTTCCCCTCAAAGGAGTAGCCTTACCTATTGCCGGACCATTATCCGAGCTAAAAATAACTATCGTATTATCGTCAATGCCATTCTTTTTAAGAGCATCAAGAATCTGCCCCACAGACCAGTCTACTTCGCCGATGGCTCGAGATAGAAGCTGAGTACGAGTCTTATAATCAATGTAATTATTTTCCTTACTCAATTTTGCTTTAATTTCCTCCGGCAAGTCCTTCATGTAAGCGGGGGAAGCATGCAGTGGTGTATGCGGAATTGGGTGTGGCATGTAGAGAAAAAATGGTTGATCCTTATTCTTTTCGATAAACTGCACGGCACGTTCAGTGAAACGCTTGGTTAAATAATCTGCATCGGGGTCCATCTCTATTACTTCTTCTCCATCGAGTAAGGGTAAAGAAGGAAACTTGAAGTGGCTTTGTTGCGGGTGGTACGGATGAATGTCGTGACTATAGGGAAGTCCAAAAAATTCGTCAAAGCCCTGCCTCGTGGGTAAAAACTCCGGCTGGTCGCCAAGGTGCCACTTGCCGAACATGCCGGTTTTGTATCCTACCGCCTTGAGGACTTCTGCAATGGTGATTTCTTTAGGGTTCAAACCTTTTTTGTCTCCCGCCAACAGAACGACAAAATTGGAACCCCTAGCCATATCAATGCGCTTGGGGTAAGTCCCTGTCATCAAGGCCGCACGCGAGGGAGTGCAAACCGGTGCTGCCACATAAAAGCTGGTCAATTTTGCGCCTTCGGCTGCCATCTGGTCAATTCGGGGCGTGCTGACATGTGTGCCGCCGAAGCAACTAAGGTCAGCATAGCCTTGATCATCGGTAAAGATGATAATAATATTTGGTTGAGCCTCGCCCTGCTCCGCGGCTAAACTTGAAAGTGGCCATTGAGCTAAAGCTACAATGCCCAATAGCATAAAAGATGTAAAACTCTTCATGTGGTGTACCTAGTTAAAATAATTCATTTGTCTATATGTTGCCCTTAGTCGACAGTCATTTCAGGGAGTAGTCTTGCCTTTCTTTTTTTTCTGTTTAGCCTTTGTCTTGGCTTTTCCTTTGGGTCTTGGCTTTACTTTTGGAAATTTTGCCTCGCTGGACTGCAGTAACTTTTTGAGATGTTCAACTTTTTCAGGATATTGCTTAGCCAAGTTCTTCGTTTCGCCAATATCCTCTTTTAGATTATAGAGTTCCCAGGAGCCCGTTCCCGCATCCTCAAGAAACCAGCCAACGGTCAATGGAGAAATCAGTTTCCAATTACCCTCGCGAATCGCATTGCCTTGCACAAGCTTGGTCTGAACCGATGCAGAGCCCGGATTATAGATGTAGGTTTCGCGCGCAGTTTCAGATTTGCCGCAGATAAAACCAAGCTGATTGACGCCGTCGATCACGCGCTCATCAGGAATCTTTGCACCCGTCACTGCAGCCAAAGTCGGCAAAAAATCGATGGTGGCCATCAGCCCGTCATTGGTTTTGCCCGCGGCTATTTTTCCGGGCCAGCGCATAACGCAAGGCACATGCGCGCCACCTTCCCAAATTGATGCTTTGCCATCGCGAAACTCACCCGCATCGCCCCAGAAAATCGAATTCTCAGGATGGTCGTTTTTTGCACCACCATTAATATATTTTGGCTGATTCCAGGGTCCGTTATCGCTAGTGTAGATCACTAGCGTGTTTTTGCTTAAATTAAGCTGATTAAGCTTGTTGAGCAAGCGACCTGTTTCGTAGTCCAACTCTTCGACAGCCGCGCGATATAAGTTGTCGCCCGTTTTTTCTTTAAATTTCGGTGAGGCATCGACCACCGTGTGTGTCATCGTGTGAGCGAGGTAGAGGATGAACGGCTTTTCAGGATCGCGCTGCTTCTCAAGGAAATCAATGGCTTTATTGGTATAGAGGCGCGTAAGAGACGCCATATCCTCCGTGGTTCGCTCCTTCTTGTTGTTCTCATATAAATCTATTTTTCCACTGCCGTTCCCTCCGAGCGTACCATAATAATAATCAAAACCTTGCGCATTGGGCATGCGGGGGATGATTGGCTGGCGATTCGACACATCCCACTTACCGACGCAGGCAGTCTGATAACCGGTCTCTTTCAGCATTTCGGCAAAGGTGATTTCTGAAGCAGGCATGCCCCAGCCTTTGCTACGTGCGGGGTAGCGTCCTGTCAACAGCGCTGAACGCGAAGGTCCACAAACGGGCTGAGCATAAAAAGAAGTGAACTTTGTCCCCTCTTTTGCGAGTTTATCGAGTACCGGAGTCTGGTTTTCTTCACTGCCAAAACAGCCCAAGTCGGCATAGCCCTGATCATCTGTAAAAATAATCAGGATATTGGGTTTTTCCGCCGCAGTAAGGGAAGCCGCCACGAAAGTACTCAATAAGACTAACTTTCTCAAAAATTGATTCATTGCTTCTGCTTTTTCTTAGCTTTATTCTTACTCATAATTTTGTTGACAGACATACCGTATTGCTTCATTAATTTATTCAGGTGCGAGGCCATGGCATCGGCTCTCTCGGGGAAATCATTAATTCGGTTCTGCTGCTGATAGGGGTCATCTTTTAGGTTATAGAGCTGTTTTGGAAGTTCCCCTTTTTTCGCCGGGACCCAGCCTCCATCCCCTGCTCCAGGAATGTAAACCCAATCACCTTGTCGCAATGATTTATGTGAACGTTTATGGGGCTGAATTATCAACTCACTACGAGCTGAAGTGGTGTCTTTCCCCAAAAGTAATGGCAGCTGATTAAAACCATCTCTGGCTTCGTGCGGAGCTAATTTCTGTCCTGTGATAGCCGCAAAAGTCGGCAAGAGGTCCAGATTGGCAATAAGCGCATCGGAAGTTTTTCCCGCTGGAATCTTATTGGGCCAGGATACAATAAAGGGGACGCGATGACCAGCCTCCCAGGCCCCGAATTTCCTGCCCTTAAGTTTTCCGTTGGGCTTATGCCCCAACTGATCTAAGATATCGCCTTGGTCTTTCCCCTTAATAATTGCGCCGTTATCGCTGGTGAAAATAAAAATGGTATTCTCTAAAGCACCAAAACGCTCAACAGCTGAAATGATCTGACCAACCGACCAATCCAATTCTTCGACAAAATCTCCACGAAGCCCGCATTCGCTTTTCCCGTGAAAATATGGGTGCGGAGTAATCGGAAGATGAACATTGTGACTCGCATAATAAAGAAAAAAGGGCTTGTCCTGCTGATTCATCCAGGTCAGCGCCTTCTGAGTCAACTTCTCTCCAATAAGTTCATCAACATAGAGGTCATGAGCCACCTTGCCGCCAATAACACTCGGCATACCACGATGCGGACTCGTATGTTTACCCACGTAAGCTTTGCCATAAGTTTTCCCTCCACGCTTATAGGTCAAGGGATCATTTGGATCCAAACCAAGAATCCGGCGATTCTCCATGTAAACAAAGGGCGGATGAGAGTTGACCACAGGCAAACCGAAAAAGTAATCAAAACCGAGTTCAAGAGGCCCCGGCTTAAGCTCCTTATTCCAATCCGGTTTGGGCTTATCACCAAAACCGAGGTGCCATTTGCCGACACAAGCAGTGGTGTAGCCCTTGCGTTTAAGAAGACTCGCAATCGTTGTTTTTTTCGTGTCGATGATAAGACGATCTGCACAAAATACGGGACTGTAGTTGTTAATACGAAGCGGATATTCACCCGTGAGCAGTGCATAGCGTGAGGGCGTGCAGGTTGCCGAAGTCGAATGACCATCAGTGAATAAGATCCCATTTTTTGCGAGTCGATCGATATTCGGCGTTTTAATTTTTGTGGCTCCATAAGAGCTCAAATCACCATAACCCAAATCGTCAGCATAAATCAACACTATATTTGGGTATTCGGACTGAGTTGTTTTGGGCCGCATTTCGTTTAAAACCGAAACAGGTGCTTCTGCTGATTTCGACTGAGTCTGAGCTATGCACACAGATAAACAGGTGAACGCCTGTAGAATTAATAGTTTTGCCACACTAGTTCTCTGATTAAAGTCCATTGGTATTCACCCTTATTTCAAGCCTCTATTTCACGTATTCCTGCTGTGATAGGTAACGATCTTTATTGCTATCTCTCTTATTGAAGTTTGATTTTAATTTCTCATTATCACGTTCAGGTTTAACGATAAACTCATTGTAATCCAACTTGCCATCCTTATTCTTATCACGACGTGTAAACTGCTGCTCGAGTGCGGGCTTTTTAGCCGCTGCGGACACCTGTTTAGCGGGTGTATTTTTCTTAGGAGTCGGCTTCTTGCTTTTCGCCTTCTGGCCTTTTTTCTTAGATGCAGGACGCTTTCCAATCGCAGTCGGATCAAACTGCTTGGGATCAAAATCCGGATTCGGCACTGGAGTCACGGCATTAGTCTCAGTCAAATAAGCTTCAATTAAATTATCAAGTCTTTTCAGCAATTCAGGATTAGAGTCCGCGAGGTTATTCTCTTCTGCAATATCATTTGATAAGTCATAGAGTTTGTAGTCATGTTCGCCATTTTCTCCTCCGAAAAAGACGCGTACCAACTTCCATTTTCCTGAATGTACCGACATTGAAGGCGGCAGCCATTCGGGGACAGGAACGATACAGGGGAAATAGGTGAATATGGCTTTACGGTCGAGCTTCTCTCCCTTAAGTGCAGGGCGGATATCTATGCCGTCCACAACGTGGCCCTCAGGTAGTGCAATGCCCGATCCCTTGATGATCGTCGTATAAAAGTCAGAGGTTTGAACAATTTCATCACTGCGACTCCCTGCTTTTGTCACACCCGGCCAAACGACCGTACACGGAACGCGAACCCCGCCTTCACACATAGATGCCTTGCCGCCACTAAGAGGGAAGTTGGATGTCGGCACGATACCTTCGTCCAGTTGACTGTAGATGTTGCCGCCATTATCCGAAGTGAAAATGATTACCGTATTATCCATAAGTCCTCTACTTTCTAGACCTTCCAACAATGCCCCTACCGCGTCATCCAATGACTGCACCATGGCCGCGTAAAGAGCAGACCTCTGTTTACTATTAGGGTCGATGACTTTTTTGTATTTATCAATGAGCTCCTGCTTGGCATCGAAAGGAGCATGAACCGAGAACATCCAGTAATTCATAAAGAAGGGCTTATCTCCGGAAAGGCCGTCGACCCATTTCAGGCACTCCTCAACCATGCGGTCCTCAATATACTCCTTCTCATAATTCGGCTTGATGTGTTCCTGACTCCAGGGAGCCACGTAAGATTTGCCGGGTCCCGCGCCGGTATGATGCGGTATATCCACGTCAAAACCATGTTGCAGTGGGCTGTAAGGCTCCGGTCCTAGGTGCCACTTGCCGAAATGTCCTGTTTCATAACCAGCCTGCTTCATCATTTTGCCGATGGTGGGAAAATTCGTATCCAAACGCGTAGCAGTGGACACAGGAAGAGCCTTCTCGGTTGGACGCGCCTTTTTCGCCAACTCTGCCTTCAGCGCAACCGTTTTCGTATGATGCCTTGGCTGCGTACTACCGTGACGCGCAGGTGTCTGTCCTGTCAGAAAACTCGCACGCGTCGGGGAACACAAAGGGGAATTGGAATAAGCACGATCAAAAGTACAGCCCATCTTAGCCAAGCGCATGATATTTGGTGTTTTATATAACTTCGTCTGGCCGTAAAGTTCCGTATCACTCCAGCCGAGGTCGTCGGCTAGAATAAAAACTACATTCATAGGTTTATCGGCAGCTGCAATAAGTCCCACTGTGAAAAAGCTAAGTAAAAAGCAATACTTCTTAAGCATAAGAGTTGCCCTGATTTTGGTACATTCCATAATAAACCTTTTATTTAATTGAAGTTGTGAAAGTTAACAGAAGAAAAGTGTGTAAGAAGAGCCTTGGCTAATATTTCTAAAATGAATCAATGTCCTTGAACGAAGCAAATCATTTACACCCTGGGAGCACCGGCGGCTCGCCGCTAAGAGTAGTTGAATATTGACGCCTCATTGAAGAGTCCGCATTACACTCATTATTTATAGGGATTTTTCCCCCATTGATAACGTTTAGAGGGATCAAATTTTGGATTGGGAACAGGCATTTGCGCCTTTGTCTCTTTTTGCCATTTCACTAAAGCCGCTTTCATTTCAGCAAATTTAGCCGGCAAGCTGACTTTGTGGTCCACCATTTCATTGACATCGTATTTTATGTTGTAGAGGTAAAACTCTTTACTCACTAAATTCTCAATGATTTTCCAGTCACCTTTTCTCAATGCCGACATGGGCTCATCATGGTGATAAACGGGGTAGTGAGTGAAGACCTCTCGCTCCGGATCGAAACTATTTTTCGTCAGTGCCGGCACCATAGAGACGCCGTCGAGCACCTGGTTTTTGGGCGCCTGTGTTTTGGTGACCTCTAAAAAGCTTGGATAAAAGTCGGAACTGCTAAAAACGGCTTCAGAACGAGTTCCCGGACTGACTTTCCCAGGCCACCTCACGATGAGCGGCACGCGTATGCCGCCTTCGTACACAGTGCCTTTCCCTGATCTAAGCGGTGCATTAGAAGTCGCCACATATCTCAATGGGTGCCCCTCTGGATAGACATTGACACTGCGTCCACCTAACAAAGGAATATCGTCATAGCGGTTATCAACGCCGCCATTATCGGAGTAAAAAATAAATAGAGTATTATCTGCTAAACCTTGATCATCAATTGCCTTCATTAACTGCCCTACGCTATCGTCGGTGTGCTCAATCATTGCAGCATAAACGGCATTGCCGGGGTAATTGGGATCTCTTTTTTTATTCAAATACTTGTCGATAAGATCTTTATCTGCATCTAATTGCACGTGCACATCATAGTGTGAGACAAATAGGAAAAAGGGCTGATCTTTATTTTCTTTAATAAAATCAACACCCATATCAGTGAGTACCTGACTTAAACGTTTGGGTTTATCGAGCTTATAAGCCGGTTGAAAAACAGGACGATAAAATCCCCCTCCGTTATACATGTAAGACTTATCATAGCCACGTTCATCCGGTGTATGACGTGCTTCTTTGCCCTTTGCAGTCCTATCATTGAGGTGCCATTTACCAAAATAGCCGGTTTTATAACCCGCCGATTTCATGGCATCGCCAAGAGTAAAAATATTTTCAGGTAAATGCTGTATTTTGTGGTGGGGCACAGTGACTTTTTCATAAGGACGCCAATGACCGGGAATAAAATCAAAAATCCCCACTCGTGCCGGCGTTTGTCCCGACTGAATACTCGCACGGGTAGCAGAACAAACCGGTGCCGCATAAGCTTGATCAAAGACCATTCCCTGAGTGGCTAACTTGTCTATATTAGGGCTTTCATTAAATTTATTTCCGTACACAGCCAAATCTCTGCCCCCAAGATCATCCACCATAATGAGGACAATGTTCGGCTTGTCGGCAGCCTGGACAGCAAGACAGCTGAGAATCAGAAGTGATAATAATTTATTCATTTATTCAACCTTATTAAAGTGTATTATTCATTGACCTGTAAGTAAGCTAAAGATCTGCTGTAAACTGAATTTAGCAGGGAATGACACATTTCTCTTATGTGTTAGTAATTCCCCTTGCCAACCCGGCCTGTAAGATCTTCGCTATTACAATATTTATTTAACTAGAATTGTCTTGAGTTTATTATATATGACAGTGAACAGGTACGATTTTCATTTTTTACAGGATTTTGCGGAGGCCGCAATTAGCCGTCTTCGACGACCGGTTTTTCTTCTCCAACTCCGGACTAAACCCCGTATTAAATTGATTAACAGTCAGGAAAAGCTCGATATTGAAGAGGCGTAACCCCTATAAACTTTTTGAATTGTCGGCAAAAATCCGAAACGTCAGGATAAGATAATTCAGTAGAAATTTCTAATACAGACAGCTTTGAATTCAACAGTAATTCACGCGCTCGTTCAAGACGTTTATATATTATATAGCGCCCGGGAGAAGTGCGGGTGATTTCAGTGAATTTAAAACGAAAACTAGACACACTCATAGCACAATGATTAGCTAAATCCTCCAGCTTTATTTTTCCTGTGTGACATTCATCAAGGTAGGCATCAACTTTACTGATCAATGGATCACTTTGTTCAGCATTCATAATGATTCGACTAATAAAGGCTTGCATCTCATTGGAAATCTCCAAAAGTTCGTCATCGGAATATTCCATCATCATTTTTTTGATTTTTAGACAAGTCGCAATAAAGCGCTCGCCATCCCCGTAATTTTTTAAAACAGGATCACTTAGAACAGTGCTTTGACTCAAGGTTTTAAGCAAATCAAAGAGCTGATGAGGGACGACCATGACCGCCATACGCCCTTGCTCCTTCCAGCTGATTTTATGTCTTTGAGTTGGAAAACGCTGAACAATATCTCCTGATTCAAAAGGGATCTCTTGCCCGCAAGAAGTCTGGTAGACACCGGAACCATCGATCATGTACATGATAATATATTCACTTGTTTCAGCTACTTCCTGACCTATTTCTCTAATGCGAATTCCGCAACGAAGTTTCGGCAGGGAATTCTCTCCCGTAGACTCTTGCCGGTATAAGCGTCTCACAAAAAAGGGTTCTATATTCTTATGTTTCATCAGGGAAGGCCTCTATTTTTCCGTAATACGGTTTCTTAATTTACTGCTCTATTATACTTAAACAAAACTCATCAGTTGTTTAGATTGAGCTAATTCTAAGAGCCTCTGATCTGGTGGCGCACTCCACAAGAAATAAGCTAAGCGTATGGCTAATTCGCGATCTGTGAGTTGGCGTGGCCCTTGCTTATCATTGGGTTCATCGAGATATAGGAAACTAGGCGAATCTTTCAAACCCGGGCCTAAAAAATAAATACCTGTTTTACTTGGGTCCAGAGATGACATCATGCTCTCTCTTGAAGGGCCACAAACAGGTGACTGACAATGCGCATTTGTAAAAAGCATTCCCCGGTTTGCTAGACGATCAATGTTTGGTGTTTTTTCATGGGGGTAACCACCAAGGACTCCTATCCAATCATTGAGGTCATCAACTGCTATGAGGAAAATTTAGTTTTCTTCATAGACCTTCAAGTTTTATATTAGGTTTGGTTTCTGAAAAATCCCAACTGACTAACTCTATATTTCACACTCCAAATTTATGAAAGACTCCCTTGTTTTGAAGCTCCCAAATCGTTTGGAATCATCTTTATAAATTTACTTTTTTTAGCTCATAACGTCTTAGATAAGCTATATGGTGCTGGAGCGCAGCGGAAGTCTCACATTAGGTTGATCTTTTTGTTAGATGTTTTGCGGTATTATTATTTTTCCGATTGATCTTTTTTTCTCATTTCTAGATACTTTTTTAATATTGTCGATTCGTCTTCAAAGCCATTTTCCTCTGTTAAATATTTTTCACCTGTAATCTGCTCTAATGCATAAGCAGCACTACGTCTAGCATGTATATATGAATCGTTTTTCATTGAATGTTTTAAATAATCAATAGAGCGTCATCTGATCCACCTAAACTTATATGCTGGGATCTAAAGTGTCGATTATCGGATACTTTGCTAAAGCAATAATTTGTGGGACTGAACTTTTTTCTTTTAATAAGCTAAGGCTATTAAAATATCGTTTTTAGTGGGTTTATAACTAGAGTAATAAGAAGCTGCAGTTAATTGAGATAATAATTTTTCTATTTTTGGGTCATCATGCTCTTTTATAGTAGCTTGTTCAAGTTTAGACATTCTCTTTTCTAAAGATGATGTACATCCTGTCACAATTGATAAGGTCGTTAAACCTATTAATAATTTTGCTTTCATAATCGTTCTCTTTTTTATTTATAATTAGTGTGACCTAACGTCCTAGATCACCTGTACTCGAGGTACTCGAGTAACAGGTGCATCTAATGGTTCTACTTGTCTGAGTAATAAACTTCGCCATCTTTTCGTATAGTGACCCCAATAGCTAGGCCTCCTAAGCGGTAGAAATAATCAACTTCTACTTTAGACTCACCTATAGTAAAATTGTATACTCCACCTGTTACTGAAAATTTTGAGACTTCTTCAGTTCCATCTATTAGGATTGTCTCAATTCCAAAAGGATTATTTTTAATGATAACTTCTGTACCATTAATAATAACTCTTCGTTTAAATAAAAAACCTGAAGTGCCTAATAATATAATTAGTGCCTGACCGAAATGAACCTAAGTCTTTTAAGTATAATAATTTATAAGGAAAATAAGTTGTGAGTTTTTCTAGAAAACAGTATTAAAGTACCCTATAAAACTTTTGTTTAAATGTATAGTACTTCATCATAAACTACTATTTATCCAATAGGATACAGATAAAATAAAAGAATCCAAGGTGTCATATAGCATGCGTAATTTTACAAGTACACAAGCAGAATTAGGAGAAAACCCACTTCTCGGAGTCACGCCAATTGAACAAGTGAGACTCGACACATACTGCCGTGATGAAATAACCAAAACTCTTCGTGGTTTACAAGAAATTTATCGAAACAAAGTTTTACTCAAAGAAATCCAAGATGTTTTGTCTGAATTAGTTCCTAAAGGAACATCCTGGAATGATGGACGTAAAGGAATGGATCTCTGGGTTATTTTTGTTTTAGGCACTTTGCGTTTGAGCTGTAATTGGGATTATGACAAGCTCAAAAGTTGCTATGATTATCATCACAAAATTCGGGAGATCTGTGGAGTTGATCTTTTTTGTGATGTCGACATAGTTACAGGACGCCAAACAATACACGATAACGTTAGCCTTTTTACAAAAGAAATTGCCAATAAAATTAGTAAACTCGTAGTTGCTTTCAGCCATGAATTACTTTTCCCAGAAGAACGAGAATTACATAGTCGTTGCGATTCTTTTGTTTTTGAAACGAATGTTCATTTCCCCACTGATTTGAATCTATTAAAAGATTCTGTACGCAAAGTATTGAGCATCGGAGGCAAATTGGCTTCATCTTTGAAAATCACTGGCTGGCGTGAAGTAAAAAGCCAGCAAAAGAAATTCCATAGCCTTTATAATAAACTGAGCAAGATGCGTCACTCTAACTCGAAGAAAGAAGAGCGAAAGGAAAAACGTCGCTTAGAAATAGAGGAGATAATTAAGGATTACCTTAGTGTGGCTCGAGCTCATTTACTCAAAGCAAGAACTCTCCAGAATTCTTTAGATGAAGAGTGTCCCAAGCTTCAGTTAAACATGGATTACACGGACTTATTCATTAAGCAAATAAGTCGTAGAGTTCTTAATGGAGAGACTATTTCACCCGATGAAAAGGTGTATTCGATTTTTGAACCTCACACAGAATGGATATGCAAAGGAAAAGCTGGGATTCGTCAGGAACTTGGCGTGAAGGTATGTGTAGTTGAAGATCAGTTTGGCTTTATTCTCGACCATAGGATCATGAAGGGCGAGCAGGATAAAGACGTGGCGGTTGAAATGGTTCGTAAAAGTAAGGAGCTGTACCCTGGGCTGACATCGATGAGTTTTGATAAGGGTTTTTATTCAAAGGTAGATAAGGATGGTCAAAATAATCACTCCCGCATTGAAGCATTAGAGGTAAGAGCTCACCTCCCTGTAAAAGGTCGCCGAAATAAAGCTGCTCAAGAGCGTGAAAGTAAGGAGGCCTTTGTCGTCGCTCGCAAACAACACCCCGCAGTTGAATCAGCTATTAACGCTCTTGAAAGTCATGGTTTTGACCGATGCCCTGATAAGGGTACTCCTAATTTCGAACGTTATGCCGCTATGGCGATAAGTGCCAGTAATATCCATCATCTTGGTGCTATCATCATGGCCAGATAAATCAAAGTCCTACGTAGAAAAAGAAAAAGCGCTTAAAGCTCTTCATAATAATAAAAACGCCATTCACGGCGTACTTTCTCCTGCCTTGACTTAGTGAATAAATAGAAAAAAAGCCTTTGTTCTGACGCCTAGGCCTTAAAAAAATGATAATACTATGACTGCACGACACGTATAACCATATTTTGAATTTTTATATTAACTTAAAATCATCAACAAACTCATAAACACTGGGTTTTCGGTCACGCACTAATTACAAGAATCGCTAAGATATCCATTTTTTCCCTTTAAATATTTTCTTTAGTTAGAACTTTAAAAACTTAATCCATAATTGTCGTCAATGATTTAGTTATGACTGCCTCTAAGATTTTTAACGATATTTTTTCTAAAGCATCTTTATCTCTTTGTGGAATCAGAAGCTTTATCAGCAAGACGGATATTAAAATATCCTTATCATGTTGTTAACATTGATTGTTTATTTTTAACAATATGTTGTCCTCTTGGAACTCAAACTTTTTGTTTTACCTGCATACCTAGCACTGTTGGCCAGCCTTTCAATCATTCCCTTTTCACCGACAAGTTCACCATTTAGATATCCTCAGTCATGCACTTAAGTCGAGCTGTATCTTATTGAAGTTTTTTATCTTCCGCGATTCTGTTTCAAATCCCCCTGAACCTTTGATAAACCCTTGATCATTTAAGTCAACTTTTTTTTCTCATCAATCGTTATTTTACAGCTTATTGGGACAAATACCCGCAGAAACAAAAGGCCTAGACAGTTAATAAAGTGATTACGATTTTACTCATATGCGTGACTAAAGGTCATTGCGTTTTAAAAACCTCCAATTTTTTCGCAGCTTCAACATCACCATCTATCATAACTTGAGTCGCCAGTGATTTGATGTTCTTTTTTTCCTCTGCGCTATGCCACTTGATATTATGGTATTGTAAAATCATATCCAATTTCTCTTCAATGCGATCATTTTGTATTTGATGCTTTTTATACATGCGCCGAACTCCCAATAGAGAGAACGCAATACAAAGAAATATAAAAATATGATCCATATAATTCCCTTTATTTCTAATTAATCGTTATTTTTACAGGTTCCTCAAACTTACAGCCCCAGAAAAGCAGTGATAAGCAATTATAACTTTATTCATATGTGTGACTAAAGGTCATTTCACTTTAAGAATTTCAAATTTTTCGCAGTGATTTGAGCTAAACCATTCTCATCAACAGCTATCTTAACATCTCCCGTAAATTGCATAGAACGACCATCCTCACTTTCGAAAATAGCATTTTTAGCTTCTATTTCACCTGACCATTGGCCGTCACTTGAAAGTTGGCCTTTTCTTTCACCATCACATTTAATGAGCCCGTCTTTTACTTTTATAACTTTCGCATTTTCTTCCCATGAATGATTTGTGGAAGTACATGAGACAAAGATAAGTAATAGTAGACTGATAATATATTTCATTTTTTTTATTCCATTTGGCTCTATTGAGCTCATTTATAATTTAAAAACTGATGATTCTTGGTCAGAATTTGATGAAGTGTGAGACACTGTGATATTCTTGCTAGATTATTGTCCTAAACTTTCTCAAAATGACAAAGAAAGATTTTTAATTGAAAAAATTTCGCAATTTCTCCTCATTTCAATACAATTTCTTTACCAAGGGCATAGCCCAAACTATGCTTTCTGAGTCCGTATGTAAAAAGGAGCATCTTTCCCTACATGCTCTATTGAAGTAAAAGTCCAAGCTGTGCAGATTAAATCACTATGATCAATCGCTACTGCCCTGTCCACTTTTGCTATTTGCGATACAGAAAAGCATCTGAACTTAATAGATAGAGGATCAGAGCTTTCATGCTGCCACCACTCTCGCGATAAGCTCGGTGAGCTTCTTGTAAAGTTTGTGCGTCAGCCAAAGTTTCATTGCGGCCCATCCAAAAGCGGAAGGCGTAACGTACAAAGACCTGTTCTACTCGTTCACTCTTGGCCAGCCTTTCAATCATTTCAAAAGCATTTTCCACCGGCCCATCCAGTTCAGGATCCCCACTATAAATAATCTCTCCTGTGGCATCGACCTTTTTGCCGTGATCAAATTCAACAAAACGCCCGATGTGATTAAAAGTTTCGAAAGGCAGCCCCAATGGGTCCATCTTTTGATGACAAGTCCAACATTCTTTTTCACGAGTTACATGCATGCGTTGACGAAGTGTATGGTCGGGTCGATCGGGAAGCTGGGCGTCGACAGTGATGGGCACTTCTGGAACAGCACCTCCCAACAAACGCTGGCGTACCCATAAACCTCGTAGAATAGCATGATTATCCATAGCATCCGAATGGGATATCAACCAACTGGGTTGAGTTAAAATTCCCATGCGCTGCTCTTTGGGTAAAGTTGTGAGTATATTATTTCTTTTATTCGAAACGATTGTTTCAATCTTTCGACCTGGTAATTCCAAACTATTTAGAAAGCCCTTAGGTGTAGGAAAGACCATCCTTATGGGTTTTTTCTGGCCTTGGCTGAAGAAACCAGCTCCTGTCTTTGGATCCACAAGGACTTTCTTAGCTTTTTCTCGCTCTTCTTTTGCCTTCTTCAGCTCTAATTTGAATTGTTCCCGCTCTTCTTTTTCAACTTCCAAAACACTAAATTGACGCCAATCCTTCTCTGGATCGAGGATCACTCTGTTGGTGGTCAATAAATTTTTCAGGACTTCGGTATCTTCCTCTACAATAAGTTGAATGAGTCGGTCTGTAGCGACCACCTGCCCGATAACTGATGATTGGTAATTGCGTTTGGCCAATGTTCCACCAGCTTTATTAACAGCATTTTTATCCTTGTCAATTTTTATGGCATAGTCGTAATCAAAGTACTCTCTAAAAAATTGCGTAATTTTTGGTTTTCTAAAACTCTCGTCATCCAGTAAACGTTTGACTTCCCGGCGAACATCGTCCACAGTTTTGAGTTTCCCGGCTTTCAAAGCTTCCCTTAGGCCGGCATCGGGTTCAACATAAGCCAAGGCTGCGTTGATCGCCAGTAATAATTCCTCACCCTGCAACATGACCCGGCCATATTCATCCGGCGTACCGTAATCAGCCAATTCAGTTCTATACAAAGCATCCCTATCTAAAAATATTGGCGTGAGCCCCAGTATTAGGCCATCCTTTTTCCCAAGACTCGCTATCGTATTTTTGAGAATATCCAGGTATTCATTTGATTCACTCTCCTTGGGATCCTTGAAAGTAAGAGCACGGTACAAAAAGTAAATAGCCTCTCTTAGTTTATCGTCATTCCATTCATCATCTTTATTTAATAAGCTGTAAACAGGGCTTAATGGCCGAGTCATTTCCTTTTTGTAAAAAAGACTTTTTGGCAAGCCCCTAAAATCGGGATTGAGGTGCTCTTTAGCTACCTCTTTCTTCGAATCGACGTATTGATGTGGCAGAGCATCGGGCCCAAAGGCCATGTAATGAATGATATCTTTTGCTACAGTCGAGATCTGTGCCACCTCAGAGCCATTCACTGAGTATTGATTTGAATAATTCTTTAATCCATGAGCGGATTTTAAGGTCATCACAGAAGGAAATGATCTAACCGCGGTTTCATAAGCCACGAAACCACCTATGTGACCCACTATCCTGTCTAAGCTGTAATAAACTTTAGCATCGCCGTATTTGTCAGGAGGAATGGGGTCTCCATGACTTCTCCTTCCCGGGTACTGGGGGTCGTACTCGGGAATAGCATTAATTAAATCATTGAGGCGGTTCATGTGCTCCTGTGGAGACAAACGCCAAATTCTAGCCGGAGAGGAACCCGGCTCTGGTTTGGCTTCGAGTTTGCCAAAGAGCAAATCATGATCAAGGTGATTACCCTTGGCAGCACTCTGGTGGGCACTGAAGCCGCCGTGATCTTTCATCGCCAATTCCATTTCGCCCGTGATCCAATTAGATAGTTGGAAACGCTCTTCCAGCGAAGGCTGTTTACTGGCCTTTCTTTTTTTAGGAGGCATCTGCTTTAAAGCAACTTGTTCCCATGTACGCATCCATAATGCGGCATTCTCAGGAGTGACGGCTTTAAGGTCATGAAGGGCCACCCCTCCTTCTTGATCGACGTCGTCATGGCAGTCGATACAGTATTTTTCCAGAAAAGGAGTAACAAAGGAGTCGAAATCAGTCTTGTCGGTGGCAAAAATAGTGTGTCCCAAGCTAAGACTAACTATCAGGATACTGGATCTAATAATCTTAAAGTACATGGTTTTCTCTCTATACCAGAAGATCATCGATTGAACCGAGTTTATCGTCAAATTTTTCGGCCAACTGAGGACTCATATTAAAGCTTTCGACGGGTGCACCAATGGCTTCCAGCAGGGTCATGTAGAAGGAGTTAATCGAACGATTGCCTTCAACTTTTACAAATTGTCCCATTTTCATGCGTCCACTGCAATTTCCCAGGGTCATAAAGGGCCACACAGAACCATCAGTATGCTGTTTGTCGGCATTATTACTAGTGTAGACGATCAAAGTATTATCCATCATAGTACCATCACCTTCGGGGATCGCCTCGAGGGATTTCATGAGTTTAATCAGCATACGGCAGTTGTAATGTCTAATCTTGTCCCAGATGGGATTGCCCTCTTGTGGCATGTGCCCGAGCATGTGCCCCTGCTCTTCAACGCCAATACCTTTCCAGGAACCAAAAATTTGACCACGGCCCGAGCCCACTGTCAGTACATTCGTGATCCCGGATTGCAAAGCAGCAATACCTAAATCAAGTAGTCTATCGTGCCAATCGGTTTCGAATTCGGGGTTCGTATAACGAGAGTCATACTCTGGCATGAACTTTTTGAGATGTGGTGAAGCGCCCTGCAAACGCTCACGTAGATCATTCATACCGGCAAAGCCCTGTAAGTAGTTGTCGTAACGCTGACGTTCCCCTGAAGGCAAGCCTAGGCCTTTTTGAGTTGCCATCTTTTGAACGCGGGTCAAGATCTGGGAGTCAACCTTATACTGAGTAGAAATTTCATCACTGGCGATGCTGCCAAAGATCGTTTTGTAAAGCAGGTTTGGATCAGAATACATGTGAATACCCTGACCTGGCCCTGAAGCCGAGAGTGTAGAGATCGTTGGACGCGCTCGCATAGCCTCGAGGGAGTCAAAACCAATACAGAGATGAGGCATAATAGTTTGTGACAACTTACGAGAAATGAGATGATCAATTGTTTCTGCTGCCGGACCAATGCCATCGCCGCCGCGGTAGCCACCCAAGGCCCCAAAATAGGCACTATGTGTAGGGCTGGTATGTTTGCCGTGCAGGCCGTAAATAATATTCAGTTTATCTCGGTAAGGTTCCAGTGCTGCAATGGGTTTGGGGAGACTGACACCTTTGAGAGAATGCGTTTTGTCTACATTCTTTGGCAAGCAGGTACCTGACTCAAAACCTTGATTCTGCAAAAAGAAAATAATTCGTTTTGGTTTAGTACTAGCACTTGTGGCAGCTTGGGCAAATTGGGGAAACATTCCCAGTCCCAAATAGCTGCCGGAAACGGCCATGCCCTTCAAAATATCTCGACGATTTATCATAGCCATCCTCTTATTAACTTAGATTATTCCCTGCTAAGTGAAATTTTATTCTGCGACTCAGCACAATTGTTTAGGACTAAAGTTGTAGTGAGAATTCATAAAATGACAGAAAGTAAGAAAAAAGATTCATTTAAGGGGATTTATAATCACGGTTTTGCGAACTGCGCAATTATGTCGTTTAAAAATAATTTTCCCGGTAATGTTCTAGGAAATCTATATTTGGTGTTTTTGCCTCGGGATGACCTCCATGCACCTATCCAATCATTGAGGTCATCCACTGCTATAAGCAAAACCTTAGGTTTATCTTGAGCCTCTAAGATTTTTAACAATATGCTGTCCTCTTGGAACTCAGGTTTTTGCTTTACCTGCATACCTGGCACTTTCGTGCCAGGCTGTGTGAAAAATAAAGAAATATCTATATTGTCAGGGCTCACCTGTGAGTCCACTAGAATGTAGCCTGCCCCGTGAGGGGCATGGAAATGAGAGCGGAATTAAGCCAGGGCCCAAACTTGGGTCCGACACACTATGCCGGACTCACATCCGCGAGGTATTGCCATACGGGCGGATAAGAACGATTTCTCCGCACCTGTGGCTGCACCACACGCTACTGTCTATCGGTGCTCTGCACCTGAAAAAGTGTTTTTTACGCAGCCTCGTCAGCCTTGGGTATGATTGGATAATAATATAATTGAATGCCGAAGGCATGGCATAGAAAGACTGCACTTACAACTTACTGAAATAATTATTTGAATCGATGATCTTTCAGTTATTATCTGCGCCTTGCAGTCCCTGGAGCTCCCCGCTGCTTTTCGATGAAGTCCAGCAGGCTATCGTGGTAGCCACCTTCATACTTCGGAACTGGCAAGTCGTTTTTCCAATCCGCCAAGGCCTTGCGCAGCTCAGCGGCTTTTTCCGGCATCTTGTTAATAAGATTGACCGTCTCATGAAGCTCTTTAGCCGCATTGTGTTTCCCCGGTGCGTCGAGGGACACGTCAAACAACAGTTCCTCACCATTTTCATGGGTCATGAATTTATATTTCCCGTCGATTATGGCCGCCGTATTCATGTAGCGCTGATAGATGTAGCGATTCAGTTCACGCTGATTCTTACCAGTTAGGAATGGCATCAGGTCGACGCCATCGAGCATCGAATCTTTTGAAGGGTCACCTCCTGCCAATGCCACCGCTGTAGCCCCGGCATCAAGAGTATTCACCGCTTTTTTAAACACCTGAGCTTCTATGACTCCCTTCCAATACACAAAGTAAGGTATGCGTGCGCCTCCCTCTAAAATAATGCCCTTGGAACCGATCCACGGATCATTAACCGATCCATCCCACGACTTCGTCGACAAGGGCGCGCCATTGTCGCCCATAAAAAAGAGGATGGTATTATCCAGCTCGCCCGATTTTTCCAGCTGCTGGATAATTTTGCCAACGCCGTTATCGATGCCCTTGAGCAAGGCCAACCCCTGCTGTCGCACTTCGGCCTCCGTGTAAGGCCGGGCAAAATTACTTCGGTTTGTATACGGTTTCTTGGTGTTGTCGTATCCTTTGGTAGCCAAGGCCTCAGCTGACAGCACTTGATCGGTCAGCGACTTCGGCGCGTTCAGAGGCGAGTGCGGGCCGTAATAGGCGAGATACAGGAAAAACGGGTCGGGCTTTGGCGCATGTCGTTCAATGAAATTCAGCGCCAGCTCGGTTTGAATCTGGAGGCGAAATTTATTCGTGTGGGCTCTTTTCTCATAGATCTTGTAATTGATTTGCTGCGGTTTGAGCGACTTTCCGTTTACGTCAAAGTTCGACCAGTATGTATTACCGGATCCCTGAGCATATTCATCGTAGCCGAATCCCTGCGGACGATGCGCATTGACCGCTTCTTTAGGCGCGTCGGCCATACTGGTGCAGCCGGTCTCTTCGAACCATTTTGTTGTCTTGCGATTGGGCTCCAGATGCCATTTGCCCACATGGCCGGTTTTATAGCCCCGCTTTTTTAGGCGCATAGCGATCGACTGTTGGTTCTTCGGCAAGGGTCCTTCGCCATTGCGCTCCAAGCCGAACTTCTGCTGGTAGCGCCCCGTCACAATGCCGGCCCGTGATGGTACGCACTGCGGCGCGGTGCAATAGGCCTGCGTCATCAGCGCACCGTTACTCGTCAGCTTGTGGATATTCGGCATATCAACCTCATCGCGCAGATCCGTCGCTTCGAGATCATTAAAACCATGGTCATCCGTTATAATAAAGATGATGTTAGGTGAGCGTGACGCTCCAGCGTCCTTGGGCGCAGCGGCAGTACTGTTTAGGAGTAGTGAAAAGCCGGCAAGAGCCATGGTGCAACAGATATTTTTCATTTGGTTTTCCTTGTTCGGTTTGTCATTTTAATTCGATTCATTGTTCTTGTGTTTTTTGTCTTCGGAGGCAAATGGGCGCTTATCTGCCTCTGGCCTTCGCATTCTCTTCGCTGTCGTACGATACGCTAACAATGATCAGGGCCGTCAGGAAAGTAGATGCCAGAGTATGCTTGAACAGTTTCATCTTATTGTATCCTTGTTTTAAGGTTCATGCCTTAGACTTACTTCCGCATCAGAAAGGCTATTAAATCTCGGACCTGTTCTTCACTGAGAGAATTAAGAAGCCCCGGAGGCATCATGGAAGTTTGAGATCTTTTCACATCTAAAATCTCAGCGCGATCGATATTCATTACAGCGCTCACGGTTTTCAAGCGGAACACATTTTTGGAACTCGTTTGCTCGGTTCCACCGAGAACGCGCCCATCCTTGAGTTTCACAGTAACTTGCTGATAATCTTTCGCGACCACGGCGCTGGGTGTTAATATATTTCCCAGTAAATACTCCAAGTTATCGCGGGCGGCACCCGTAAGATCCGGACCGATCTCTCCTCCGGCGCCATTCATTTTGTGACAAGCCGTGCAAAGTACATTAAATAGGGCTTTACCCTTGACGATATCCGCTTTAGCCAAGGTATCCGGCGTAAGGGTCTTTCGCCACTTGGCGAAATCTTCAGATCCTTCTTTAGACCCTGCCTTTGGTGGTTCCAAGTTCATCAATTCGTTGAAGCGCTGGGTGATTCGAGGATCCCCTAAACTGCGAATTTGGCGAATCTCATAGGCACGAAACTGAGTTGTCTTGATGGTTCCTTTCTCCAGTCCATCGAGCAGATAAGGCACCCATGTCGAGCGCGTTATCAAAGTCCGCGTTATTGGTCTGCGGATTTTTCCCGTAAAACTAGGCCAACTATCGACGAGCAGCTTGGCTATAGCGGGATCCTTAAACAAAGCGAGTCCCCGGACCGCTGTAAGAGTAAGGCCTTCAACTTTAAGGACTTGTTCGCAGACTTCCCGAAGGCCAGGTATCTGAGCATCAACCAAGGCCTTCAGGGCCGGCTGCCGCTGCATAAGCGAGTTCTTTGGATTTAAGGCAATCTCACGCAACCCACTAATCGCCAGTCCATCACCAAAAACGGCCCCCAAGGTATGCAAGCGGTATTGAACCTCCTCATCAGCACTCTCGCTAATACGGGAGACAAGCAAATCCCAAGAAGATGGTTTCTCAACTTTTTTTCGGCCGCTAAGTCCATCGGCGAGACCATCGAGAATTGCCTTTTGACTTACGGCGTCTTTCCGCTCGGAAACTTTTGTCAGTAGCCGGGCAATACGCTCTGGGTGGCGATCGATTTCCTCCGTGAGTAGACGAGCGCCCCAGCGCTGAATCAGTGGAAATGAGGCATCGAGGATTAAGCTCTCGAAACGGCCATCATTGAGATCGGCGGTTTCATAAATTCCGCACCAAAGCATAACGGGTTGATTGTGGTCGTCGGCATCCTCTTGTCGCGCAAGCAAGGGCTCTGCCAGCGCCGGCCGCAGCTTCAAAGGAAGCTTTTGTAAGAGCGAGGCCAAGGTAACGCGGACAAGCCCACTCGCTTCAGCTGCCGCCATGCGGCCCAGGCGATTCTTTGCAAGGCTCAGGAAATTTTTTCGCCATACTTCGGAATTATGACTGCCGTCTTCCAGCAAACGGAGTGCCCAGGCGCGAATGGATTCAGGCTCGGCATCGAGCAAGGCTAGCAATTGATCCCAGGTCGTAGCGTTTATCGCATGGAGCGCCCAAAGCGCCCGTAAGCGCTGCGTCGTTTCAGCACCATCTGCGCCCAGAGACTTTTGCAAGTGGGCCATAGCCAAGCTCATTTCTTGGCCATCCGCAGCCCGGTCGGCGAGAATCTGCCGGCTCATGCGTTCCTGCCAAACGTTGTTTGAGAGCGCCAGTTGAGCGAGTTCCTTATTAGCGAGACTTTTGAGGTCTGAAAATTTCAAGGGCTCAGAGGCTCCGTAGCTAATCTTGTAAATGCGACCGCTCAGGCGATGAACGCCATCGTGATCGTGACATTCGCCTGTGTCGCTCCAATCACTGACGAAGATTCCGCCATCCGGGGCGGGAATCAGGTCAATACCCCGAAACCAAGGGTCCGAAAAAAAGAAATTATCCTCGCCATGATGAGCCACATAACCGGTCCCTTTGCGCTCCACATGTTCTACGTTGAAACGCCGGCCATGGAAGTTCATCGTCAACAATCGACCATTCCATTCCTTTGGCCACTGGGAACCCTGATAAAAAAGTAAGCCAGTGTGGGCATGGCCTCCTCCAGCTTCCATAGTCGCACCCGTCACGCCCGCACGTACATCGGTCCAGTCCTCCTCGACGGCCCAATGAACGTGGTCAGCGGTCTGCTCGATGACCCCATAGATACGTGGATCGGAATCCAGACCCATCATGCGCCGGTAGCGGGCGCCAGGAATGACATGCCAGAGATGACCAATTACGGTGTTGATGAAAAATAGTTCTCCATGCTCGTCCCAATCCATACCCCAGGGATTAGTTGTTCCCCGTGCCACGATTTCAAAGACTTCCCTTTCCGGATGATAACGCCAAATACCGACATTCAAAGGCGTGCGCTCTTGGTCGGGAGAACCCGGTTTCCCCACCTTTGAGTACGGCATAATCCCTTGCCGTCCGTAAAGCCAGTTATCGGGGCCCCAGCGCAGCCCATTTGCCACAGTATGAGCACCTTTCTTAAAATTAAAGCCATCGAGGATTACCTCGGGTTCGCCATCGGGAATGTCGTCACCGTTGGCATCGGGGATAAAAAGCAATTCCGGCAAAGCCAAAACCCAAACGCCACCCCGGCCAAGAACAATGCTAGTTAACTTTTGCCCCCCGTCCCAGAAAACAGTTCGCTTGTCATGACGGCCATCATTGTCTGTATCCTCTAAAATCAGAATGCGATCACGGAGTTTATCTAAACCAACATCCAGAAAGCGACCTTGCCCGTAGGTATAGTTTTCAACCACCCAAAGTCGCCCCCGCGAATCGCTTGTCATGGAAATCGGTTGTTGTACGGCCGGCTCCGAAGCAAAGCTAGTGGCATGAAAACCGGGCGGCATGCGAATTCCCGTAGCAGCCTCCTCAGCAGGCATCACCTTGTTCGGGGTCAGCTCGGTATTAAACGGTTGAGGAAAGGCCGTCTTATCGCTTTTTTCGGTGCCGCTGAGCATATTGCACCCAAGAAATACGAGAGTTAGAATTTTTAAATTAAACATATTTTTTAAACCTTTAGGTTAATGCCGAGTAAAGCCACCACGACTAAAGCTTCGATCAAAGTCATTTTTATTACTCAGTATAATTGTTGCGAAACTCACCTGAAATGACAAAGTGTTTCATTTCCTTTGACTCTAAACCAACAGGTTTTTCTTGTTTTAAAGGTGCTTTTCAGCCACTGCTCACGGCTTCAGGTTTATTACTGCTTTTGCAGAAAGACAAAAACACCTTTCTTGTTACTGACCACGATGTCATTTAAGCCGTCTTGGTTGACATCCCCGGCATTGACCTGTGAGCCAATTCCGGAATTATCATCGACTTTGATTGGCTTGTAATAAGCCTTGCTATTCTCACGAACAAGTTTGAAAATGTAGAGGACGGCCGGTGCCATCGGTTCGGCATCACCTTTGGGGCCATGTGCCCAATACTTTTTACCCGTGACGATATCCAAGAGGCCATCCTTATCCATATCAATTAGTTTCAGGGCGTGTAGCTGGCTAAACTTGACACCGAATTTATTATCTTGCGGGGTGGCTCCCATAATGGTTTGCTTTTCGAATTTTTTGTTATCGATGTTCTTGAACCAGTAGAGACCGTAGCCGTGAGCGTTTCCGGAAGTAATAAGGTCATTCTTACCGTCGCCATCGACATCATAGGCAAACATCTGAGCCCCGCAGTGTCTTTCGCCATTGGAAAATTGTTGCTTATGGTAAATCCACTCCTGATCCGGTTTGGCATTCGCCGGTTGTTCAAGCCAGCCATGCCCGGCGAGCATATCCATGCGGCCATCATTATTGACATCGCCCATACCGATGCCGTGAGTATATTTATACCATTTGCCTTTAGCGGAGACTTTATGAAAGGTCCATTTTTCAAGAGGCTTAGCGGGGTTCATTTTGGCATAACCAAAGTAACCGTCATAGTTGCAGATAAGCTCTTCAGTGCCATCACCATCGATATCGACTAATTCCGGAGATTCGTTATCGACAAGATCTCGAAGCACTACTTCTTGCCATTTGCCTTCCGGAGTTCCCGGGTTGAGGTAAGCGTAAAAAGACGTTCCCGGTAAACCGATGATGAGAATATCGTTTTTACCATCTTGATTAATGTCTCGTACCCAGTTGGCAAATGAATTGGAGTATTTTTCCGGCATATAAGCATTGTCTTTAACAAAGGTATGTTTGTTATTGGCGACCAGTTTGCGGATCTGGTGTTTGACCTTGTAGTCGGGTCCCTCCCACCAGAAGCTACCGGCAACAATGTCATTTATGCCATCGCCATTGAGATCACCAAAAGCCGAGCCTCCGGAGTAGAATTTTTCAGTAAGAGTTATTTTCTTATACTGGGCACCCGCAGAGAGACACAAAGATAATGTTAGTAGTAATAATTTTTGCATTGTTATCTTTACTTATTTTAACTTTAGAAAAGAGGATTCTAGTTCATCGAGCAGATAAGCATGATTGAGAACCGCATTCACCGATCTTTTCTTAGCCTGCCTAGCTTAAACCACTCAGGATAGGCTTCCACAGTTAAACGAAAACCCTTTTTTCGCCCGGCTGGATAATGAATACCGAAATTTGTGGGCTTACCTTTAGGGCGCTTGGGATCCCATTGAGGGTTCGGACTCATCTCTTGTGCAGCAACTTCCTTTAGATGCCTTGCCAACATTTTCTGAAGACGGCTGGCTTGCTCCGGCTGTTTTTCAAACAAATTATTCGCTTCGTATGGATCACTGTTTAAATCAAACATTTCATATGTGTCGCTTTCAATTTTATGAATAAGCTTTAAATCGCCATCTATTATAGAAGAACCAGGCGTGCCACGATGCGGGAAATGCCAATAAAGAGTTCTCTTGCCTAGTGTTTTTCCTTTTAGAAGCGGCATCATACTTTTTCCGTCAAGGTGAGCTTCAGGCATCAAGGGCAAACCGGCAAGCTCCAGGAAAGTCGGAAAAAAGTCGTTACTTATCACAACTGACTTATTCACCGATCCAGGAGTGATCTTTCCCGGCCAGCGAATCAGCAAGGGTACGCGAGTCCCACCTTCGTAGAGAGAGCCTTTCCCACCATTATACGGCTTGTTACTCGAAAGGTTACTTAATCCGCCATTATCTGAGGTCACAATGACCACCGTGTTATCGTCCAAACCTAATGCCCTTAGTGCATCTAAAACTTTTTTGATAGAATTATCAAAGTGGGAGATCATCCCGGCATATTTAGAGTTTTTCTGATGCTTCCCTTTAGGGACAGAATCATACAATGCTTTTGCATAGGGAGGGCACGCTACAGGCACATGCGGAACATGGTGCATAAGGCACAACATAAAAGGTTTTTTCTTATTTTCTTTTAGGAAACGCAGTGTGCGCTCTGTTAGTTCATTTACCCCCTTGTCATAAGCTTTGGCTTTTCCCGAAACACCAAAAGCCTCGTCAAAGCCATAAGCTTTATGTTCTTTTCCAGTGAAAAAGCGTTCTTCATTTCCCAGATGCCACTTGCCAAACATAGCCGTCCGGTAATCATTTTTTTGGAGTACGCGGGCGAAGGTCGGTAGCTTTAAGGAAAGTTCCTTGACATGATTGGGAGGTATCATTTTGGGGTTTTTGTACAAGCGATCCCAGGGTAATGCATCAGTCAAATGTATACGCTGTGGATAACGCCCTGTTAAAATGGCCCCTCGTGTGGGTGAACACACATGGCTGGCTGCATAGGCACGGTCGAAGCGCATACTCTGACTCGCCAGCTTGTTCAGGTTAGGCGTTAGGTAATAATCACTGCCATAAACCCCAAGGTCCATTATGCCCATATCGTCGGCAACAATAAAGAGAATATTGGGCCTTTGAGCGGCATTAAGGAGATTAAGACTTGCCAAGGCAATCGTACAGACTAAAAAAATATTTTTTGAAATACAGCGCATATAACTCAAGCCCTTAATGAGCCTTGATAAGCAATTCACAGGGGGGAATGGTCCAATCATTGATCTCAAAACAGTCTGCTCCACCTTTCCAGCCAAACAGAAGCTTGGCAGAATGACCTGCCGGTGCTTTGTTCCAAGTAACAGTCACACTACCATCCTCATTATTTTTTACCTTGACAAATTTTGACCCACCAAGTACTAGGGCATGGGTCTGGCGGCTTTTACCATTTTGATCTATCAATTGAATAACTTGCGAGCCGGCGCTGTCAGTCTTAATGATTGTTTCAGCAAGAGCTAATGTTTTTGGTCTAAGCGCTGCCTTCTTGGGATTCGAACGAGCTATTTTACTTGCTGTCTTCTGAAATGATTTGTTCGCAATGGGCACAAGGGCAGCAGTTTCCTTGATGTGGGCTTCTATAAGCCGATCAAGTTCTTTTACTTTCTCCGGCATATAAGCGGCAAGATTGATTGATTCGTAGAGATCGCGTTTCAAGTCAAATAATTCATAAGCATGTGATTGAGCCTTTGGACCGGCGTGATAAAAGCGGATCAGCTTCATATCACCTACTCGAACGGAACTGGATGGTGCACACATGACACCGAAAAGATGCTGAAAGTCTGTAAAGATTGGCTGATGCTCCATTTTGCGCTGCTCAAGCAAGGGAAGAATGCTCTGCCCATCAAATGTAAGGCCTTTTTTTGCTTTGATATTCACAGCCTCCAATACTGTCGGATAAATATCAATTGATTGTACAGGCGTCGTACAAACTGATCCTGCTTTTATTGTATCAGGCCAGCGAACAATCCATGGAACACGCGTTCCACCTTCATAGGTATTCGCTTTGCCACCACGAAGAGGCCGGTTCGATGTCCAGGTATTGCCATTCGTCTCTTTGTGAATTACACCGCCGTTATCCGAGGTCAAAATAATGAGTGTGTTGTCTTTGACGGCTTTATTTTCAGGCTTGTCCAGCCAGTCCAGAAGCATGCCGACGCTATTGTCCATGCTATCAATCATTGTTCCCATTTCCGGACATCGCTGTGGGTTATTCGGATCTCTACGCTCGAGATATTTAGGCATGAGGTCTTTTTTTTCAATCACGGGCCCGTGTACAGCATAGTGCCAAAGATTAAGATAAAACGGTTTATTTGAATCCTGTACCGATTTGATCCATTTTATAGATTCTTTTGCCAATCGCTCATTGAGGTATTCTCCTTTAGGCCCAGGACTAAGATTGTTAATCCCCTTTGCTTTTTTGCCTTTGCGCTTATAGGGAGAATAATAATCAGGAGGTCCCGGCAAACCCGCCCCACCAATAACAAAATCAAAGCCCTGATTTTCCGCATTGTGTTTCGGGTTTTCAGTTAGATGCCATTTTCCTATATGGGCTGTAGTATAGCCTGAATCCTGTAATGCCTCTGCAAGAGTATACACTGCCAGGGGCATGTGATTCTTGCTTTCTACTTTTCCGCAATATTGATTTGGCGCAGGAGCTAGTGCTTTTGGCTTTTCCTTACTTTTAGGGGTGACGGCCACAGTCATGTGTAAGCGGGAGGGATATTGTCCGGACATAATACTTGCCCGAGTTGGAGAACAGAGCGGACTTGCAGCATAAGCATCTGTAAACAACATTCCTTCTTTAGCAAGGCGTGACATATTTGCTGTCTGATAAAACTTAGAGCCGTAAGTTGAACTATCCATCAAGCCCATATCATCAATTAAAATAACGATGACATTGGGCTTCTTTGCCGCGATAAGTGCCGACGGCATAATTATGCCTGTGACGAATAGACAAAATATTTTTTTAAACTTATTCATTTTTTTCCTGATTATGCTGATACTAACTATTTTTTATGTGAGTTTATTTGATGTATGATGGCACAAAGGGCTCTACAAATTTTTTATTGTTGAACCATTGCCGTTTCCATTGCTTGGACAATTCAGGATCATTGTAATCCGGAAGAGGAATATTTTTATTCAAAATACCTTCAAGCTGTTTACGCATATAAATGGCACGTTCATCTTGTGAGTCGCTTAAATCTTTGTAAGCCCCCTCTTCCCATTCATTGCGATTATCTCCGCAGGAATAAAACTTACCGCGTCCGTCAATCAGCCATTTTTTTGTTCTCAACCAGCGGCAACCATACCATTGTGATGAAATCCATTCACGACCTTCAAATGCTTTGCCCATGATTAAGGGCCCGAAGCTGTGACCGTCAAAAACATCACCCTCCGGCAATGAACCACCAGCCAACTCAACACAAGTAGGTATGACATCGGTAAAGTCTACCAATTCTTCATTAGCACCTGTGGGCTTCAGGTAACCCGGGGCATAAACGACAAATGGCACACGCGGCCCTTTTTCTGAATCCGGATTCGATTTGCCATAGCTACTACTGCCATTGTCTCCGGCATACATAATAATGGTTTTATCCAATTGACCGGTTTTATCCAAGTGTTTAATAAAACCACCGATTTTATAGTCTAAATAACGCAGGCAGGCGACAAAATCGTTCTGAACCAGTTTACCGGTTTTCTGCCAATTATCATCCAGCTCTGGTACCCAAGGTGGTCCCCATTTCTTGGGGTTATCCGGATTACGCACCCAGTGGGGTAGATTAAGAGACATGTAAACGAACCATGGTTTTTCGCTCTTTTTGGCGGTGAAATCGTGAAGATAGTGGAAAAGAGAATCAGTACTGTGCACATCCTTTTGAACAACTTTTTTACCATCGACATTATTGTCCGAAGACCTCATGTCAAAAATATGTCCATGATTCACCAAGCACCAATTTTGGAAACCGAAGCTCTCAATATTCCCTGTCTGTATCTTACCGATCATTGCTGTACGATAATCATTGGCAGTCATCAAAGATCCAAGGGTATTCGGATAACGCTCGCCAATCGACTTGATTCTGTTATTATTTTTATTTCTAGGATAAACCTGATTTTCATACACCCTCGTTCGGAAGGGGTATTTGCCGCTTAGCAGCATGGCACGCGTTGGTATACACCGTGGTGTCGCCCAAGCCGTTTTAAAATAGAGTCCCGATTTACCCATCTTATCCAGTACCGGCAATGGAGTTTTACCTCCATAAAGGGCATAGTCTTTCGGCGACACATCATCCGATAATATAAATATAATGTTCGGCCGTTGATCCTTAGCCGCAGCATTCAAATTGAAAGATAGTAATAAGGCTGCGGATAAGCCAGTAAGTATATATTTTAGTTTAGTTTTCATTGCTTATTTCTCTATTTTTTTACTATAAATTCACTTAATTCGGGATCAGTAATAAAGATCGGATTCCAGCCATGGGAAGTTTTGCAGGAAGCCTCACCGAGCTGATTTTTCCACTAGATGGATCCAGCAATGAGACCCGTCCTTTTCCAGCGACAGAAGCCGTAATAGGCTTCTGCTCACGATTCACTAGCAGGTATATCGGCTTGCCATCTTGGCGAAAGCGAGCAATTGCCAGGCTTTTAGAGCCCGGGGAAAATGATAGATTAAAGTCAGATGAGTAGGACTTTGGGATAGCAGCGCTCAGTTGTTTTAGCTTTGTCAATTTGACTCCGGCCATAGCCTTCTTTACAGTGTTCTCATGGTGCTTATTCTCGGACAGGCGAGGAACCATTTCGACCCATATCACCTTCCCACCAGCCTGTTGAAACTCTCTCAGTTTTTTTACTACCATCAAAGGTATGATATCAATTTGCGGCATAATCAATGTATGGTAGTGACCATGACCTATAATCATTCTCCCCTGCTCTATATTGGCTTCGGCAAGACCTTCGGGGTGAACAATCATGTATTCGATATCGCCATTGAGAAGAACTTTTTCTGTATTATCCCATGCATTTTGACGCTTTGTATGCTGCATGTTAATCACACGCCAGCGATCCCTGGAAGCCAGGAGATCCGCCTGAAACATAGCTATGGGATAATAGAGGGCCACACCGGCATCCCGATGTGCCCCGCGCAAGACTTGGGTGATACGGCCTGTGTATTCATTGAGCCAGCGATACTCATCTTTGCTGTATCCTTGGACATTGGGAGAGCTGCTAAGCTTAAGGTAGGAAGAAAAGCTATTGACGCCGTGGAAGCTTGCCATATTTACTGAATTGATCAGCAGCGGCAGGTCGGGAGTCAACCTAACCCTACCGTAACCACCGATGATTGGATCCAGTAGCATTAGGGTTTCCTTACCCTTTTCCCAGGCAGTCACTGAACTAAAGAAGCGACTCTGCTGGTAGCGGAAGCTCATAAACTGATCAGGATTGGGAATGGGGATATCCAGCGCCGGCACATCGAACTCGGAAACAAATTTCATCATATCGCCATAGCCCTGAACGTGCTGAGGTAGATAATCATTGAGCAGGAAATGGCCACTTGATTTGATTCCCCGTTTGTTACACCAGGTTTTGATCTGACGTGAGAAGCTATCGGTTAAAAGTTCGGCTACAGTCTGACGATAGTGAATTCGTGCACGACGAGCTTCAATCCCATTACCCTCAAAAAGATAGGATAGGATATCCATAAGGTCATAGCCATGCATCTTTTTAAAAAGAGTCGGTAAATCATCATTCCATGGAGTACAGGCATACTGTTCATTGGTTTGCCAGGCGGTCTGCATGAGGTTCGGCTCGTTGCAGTAGAAACCCTGCACCTTACTACCTGGATCTTTGATCTGTTTGAGAATAGGTTCATGCATATTGGCGATAAATCGTCCCATGGCCTTACGATTCATTAAATCAGGATAACGGCCCGTGTGGCCAAATTGCGGCATGGTCGACTGGGCCTGTACATTCTTGCTTCGGGTATAACGGGCAAAGACTCTGAGTTCCCATGGGCCTGTGATGCCTTTACCGGAAACTGTTTTCCGCTTAGGCGTCAGTTGTGTTCCGGCACCCAGATCAATAGCCCCTTTTTTGAGCGGATAGAGTGTGGCAGAAACGATGTCGTGCAGGTTCTTGGGCAGCGACCAGCTAATTGGCTTCTGGCCCGATCCCTTTTGAGTCAGCATCACTAGGCTTCTCACCTCAAAGTCAGGATTCTCGGCAACCACACGTCCGCCAGCCATACCGCTTGGGTAGCCCCAATCGTCAGCCAACCACACAGGCTGCCCACTCGCATGGGCGGCATCCACCAAAGGGCCAATCCGTTCCAGTCCTTGAGCCCCCTGCTTGTAAAGGTCCCTATAAAAGAAGGCCATATAGCCTCCGATTCCCCATTGCGAATAATCCATGCGCTTTTGGGAGTTAAGCTTGTACTGAATCAAGCGAAATTCATTTGGTGGATCGGCAAATGTTTTTGAAGTCACTCCGCGGGGCAAACTTGTCGCAACAGTACTATTTATGGATAGAAAAAAGCCAGCAAAGGCCATGATGTAACAGAGCTTTTTCATTCCGATTTCTTTGTTCGATTTATCATTTTAATTTGATTCATTCTTCGCTTAAACATCGTTTATATGCCTCCGGTCTTCACGTTCTCTTCGATTGCATCCCGGGAATACGAGAATTATCACTTACTATCAAACTTTTATTGTCCTGTGGTTTTACTAAATGACAGAATTAAATGAAAGATTCATTTTAAGCCCATCAAGCATCAGTTTTTAATTTTACTTATCTATAAAAATATAAGCTGAGTGAAGGCTAAGGCATACAGCGAATTATTTGACTCTCCCATAAGTACAAATTACTTATTCTGCTCCGCTGCGTCGTATGCTTTATGACCTGTCCAATTTTCACCGAGAATAGGAGCTCGCTCCCGGGGCACCTGTAAACGGTGCTTAGCAATAATAGAAGCGTACTCCGGATTATTGATCTGATTACTCCATTCATGAGTATCTTTGCTATGATCATAAAACTCTTCAGACCCATCATTGTATTGAATAAAGCGATAGCGTTCAGAGATAATGGCATAATTACCCGGTCCAAAACTCGAACGTGCATAATGGGGCCATTCACTTTGCGGGTTTCGCAAAAGCGCTACGAGGGAGTGTCCTTCAAGTTTGGAGTCGGCTTTAAGCCCCGTGAGTTCCAGTAGTGTTGGGTATATATCGAGAAGCTGTGTTGGCTTATGACTTACGCCAGGCTTAAGTCCCGGGCCGGAGATAATCATAGGAACACGAGTTCCATCTTCCCAAATGCTGCGCTTGGCATAGCGTTCTTTTTCTCCCAAGTGAAAGCCATGATCACTATAGAGCACGACGAAAGTATTCTCCTTGTGGGGGCCGGCATCCAGGGCATCTAAAACTTTTCCTATCTGCGCATCGACAAAAGAAACGCAAGCGAGGTAAGATTGTACGAGCTTCTTCTCTTCATTATTTTTTAGAGCCCATTCATAAGTGGGAGCTACGTGTTTTTCTCGCGTTAGATCGATGCCGTATTGAGGTATATCTGCTATATCAGCCTCCCTCATCTTTGGCATTTGTATAGTCTCCAAAGGATACATATCAAACCATTTCTGTGGCGCGAATTGAGGTACATGTGGACGGTAAAACCCAACACCCATAAAGAAGGGCTTCTCGTAGTTTTGCGTGAGTTTATTCACGCCCCATGCGGCAATTTTTGCGTCCGGCGTTTGCTCCTCACGTTCTGGGTAAACACCCCAATCCCACAATCTCATCCCTGGAAATGAAGAGATTTTCTTTTTAGGAAGAGGACCAAAGCCACCAAAATCACCGCCGTATTCCTTAAAATATTTTTTATTTTCCCCACGGCCTCCACACAGCTTACCTGCAGCACTTAGCTGATAGCCTTCGTCTTCAAAGCGACTGGGCATGACTAGATGATTTTTCGTCTTTGGCGAATCTTTCAAACCCGGGCCTAAAAAATAAATACCTGTGGTACTTGGGTACAGAGATGACATCATGCTCCCTCTTGAAGGGCCACAAACAGGTGACTGACAATGAGCATTTGTAAAAAGCATTCCCCGGTTTGCTAGACGATCAATGTTTGGTGTTTTTGCCTGGGGGTGACCACCCATGACACCTATCCAATCATTGAGGTCATCCACTGCTATGATCAAAACGTTAGGTTTATCAGCAGCGTTTAAGGTAGCTAAAGTCAGTATGATTAGGAATAGTATATTTTTCATTTCAGGTCTTTATTATTTAATTTTCTTCAGTGGCTGAGGGTTTTCGACAAAAGCTGCCGGTCTTTTATTCAGCTCCAAATCTTTCTCAAAAGCCTTGCCGTAGGCGAGTAAAAGCTTAAGCACTTCAGGATGAGCTTTTGATACATCCTTCGTTTCACCTATATCTTGTTCCAGGTCATAAAGAATCGTTGTTATTTTATTCTTTTTACCCTGCTTTTTTAAGTGCATCTTCCATTTGCCGGATCGCACTGCTTCAAGCTTGTTAGATTTATAATAGAAGAATGCCTCATGCGGAGATTTTTCTTCACCTCTAATGACGGGCCAAATATCCTTTCCATCAATCACTCGATCGGAGGGTACTTCTGCACCGGCTAATTTCGCAAAAGTCGGCAAAAGATCCATAGTGCTCATGATTTCATCGTTTGCTATTCCGTCGGGAATCTTCCCCGGCCAATGAATCACAGTGGGAACGCGCATACCGCCCTCAAAGGTTTGCCCCTTTTTTCCCTTCAAGGGAGTAGCTTTACCTAGTGCCGGACCATTATCCGAGCTAAAAATCACTAGTGTATTATCGTCGATCCCATGTTTTTTGAGAGTATCAAGAATTTGTCCCACAGACCAGTCGACCTCGGCAATGGCTCGAGATAGCAGTTGCTTTCGAGCTGTATAATCAATATAATTATCTTCTTTACTTAAACTTGTTTTGAGTCCCTCCGGTAAATCCTTCATATAAGCGGGCGAAACATGCAGCGGCACATGGGGAATCGGGTGTGGCATGTAGATAAAAAAGGGCTCATCCTTATTCTTTTCGATAAACTGCACCGCACGTTCGGTAAAACGCTTGGTTAAATAATCAGCATCGGGATCCATTTCTATTACCTCTTCCCCAACAAGTAAGGGTAAAGGCGGAAACTTGAAATGCTTTTGTTGCGGGTGATAGGGATGAATATCGTGACTGTAAGGAAGTCCAAAAAACTCGTCAAAGCCCTGTCGTGTTGGCAAAAACTCAGGCTGATCTCCCAGGTGCTACTTACCAAATAAGCCCGTTATATAGCCCTCATTTTTAAGAACTTCTGCAATGGTAATTTCTTTAGGATTCAAACCTTTTTTGTCTCCTGCCAGCAGAACGACAAAATTGGAACCTCTAGCCATATCAATTCGTTTGGGATATGTCCCAGTCATCAAGGCAGCTCGCGAGGGGGTACACACTGATGCCGCCACATAAAAACTGGTCAATTTTGCGCCTTCCGCAGCCATCTGATCAATTCGAGGTGTGCTGACATGTGTTCCGCCGAAACAACTGAGGTCAGCATAGCCCTGATCATCGGTAAAGATGATAATGAAATTGGGCTTTGTTTTATCTTGAGCTATGGTGGTATTTATAGCCGATAGAAAGGCCAAAAAAACAAGTATTTGAAGTAATATTTTTTGCTTCATCATTTACCTAAATTTTATATACGTAGAGGATCTTATAAATGTAATCATCATGAAAATTCATGAAATGACAGAAAGTAAGAAAAAAGATTCATTTAAGGGGATTTATAATCACGGTTTTGCGGACTCTGCAATAATGCCGATTAGACACCTGAGATAGACATTTCCTAAACTTTACAAGGGGAACTTGATGTCTGGCATTTTAGCTGAGACAGGAAGCTTAAGCGAATTAATTTGGAGTCCAAATAGGAAATAAAAGAACTCCTCCACTCTCACTTCTGAGGTAAGCTCTTGCGTCATCTACTCCATCCCAAGAACTACAGTGAATATCGGGATTATAGGTGCCATTGTTAACGGCTTTTCGAAAACCTGGAATTCCAGAGCCCAAAGCTAAGTCTAAATCGGCATGGCCTGCTGAAGACAACACTAGCTTACTTAAAGACTTGAGTTGCTTCTCTTGAGAGTTTTTATCGTAAACGATGACTTCTTGAATATGTATTTTATGACCTATGCCCCAAGTATAGTACAGTTTGCCATAAGTGTTTTCATTTGTACGAAAAAAAGCAAGGCCCTGCCCCTTGCGAGATTCCCCTAAACCAAAACGGTGCTTTTGAAAATTATTATATTCCTCTCTCGACAATTTCCCCGCGATCAGGTTTTGATTAAGTTGTATTTTTTGATCACTATTCTTAAGAGGCTCAATTTCCTTAGCGTACTTATGAAAAAGGCCTTTTATAAAAGCCTGATCCTTCCTACTTGACTTGCCCATCTGTGAAATTCTCTCAATGACACTTTCTGAATTGAAAGTTTGCTCTGCAGCAATGAGTTTAGGTTTGACCAATCCCCATACTACAAAAAAGACTATGACAATAAGGAAAAATGGCTTAAACGAAGAGTTTAATTGCTGCTGCGAAGCAATCTGACGAATTCTATAACGCAAGGAGTGTGAATTATTAAGAATCCCCACGAAACCAAGAGCCAGTCCACTAAAGCTTTGTTTTGAGTTCATATTTAAGAGAACTTTGCCATACTCAACGCTACTCCATTGTGAGCTGCCTATAAGCTGCTCATCACATGCCGCTTCTCTATCAATGCCAATTTTATAAAAGGCAATCCATAGCAAAGGGTTAAACCAATTTAGTATAACAATAAAATAAAAGAGCGCGTTTATCGGCAGGTCCCAGCGGCGAATGTGCATCAATTCATGCCCCAGGATCATATTTTGTTCCTCTTCCGTAAGTTCATCTTCAAACCACTCACTGAGCATCAGAGCCGGACGCCACAAGCCGCAGACTGCTGGACCATTGACACTCGGGGAAATAATGACTTTGGGCGGGTTACGCAAACCTATATTTTTTGATAATGTCTCTATGCGGAGAAGCAGCTTGCGACTTACGGGTCGTGAACTCAGCTGAATTTGACGTCTCATAGAGAAAAAGGACCCCAGTACAAGTATGGATAAAAGCAGTGATACACTAAACCAAACTAGTGGCAGGTATGACTCTCCCGGAGATGACTCCTTGCCATTAACTGGTTTCGAAATAGTCCCTGCCCTGGTATCCAAACCTGAGTCCGGCTGATCTGTTTGACTTAAAAAAGATTGCTGTATGGAATTTTGAACTATCACAGGTTTTGAGTCAATAGAAACGCCATAATGACTAGGAAGCAGATCCCACTTTGGCAGAAAGAATGTAAGGATGAGCGGTAGCCAAAGTGCATAGCGCCAGCTCGACGTCAGCCACTTTTTAAAGATCCCTTGTATTAACAGTATTGTTAGTATAAGAATGGAACCATGCAGACTGGATGTCACAACCCATTCAAACAGATCGTTGATTACTGTCATGCTATACTCACCATTCTGATCATTTATCCTTATTAACCTGTTTATTTTTTACCGATTCATCGAGAATTTTCTTTAATTCTTCAACGTCATCCTCTGAAAGATCGGCATTTTGGGAAAAGTGTACCAATAGCGGCATGGAAGACCCTCCGAATATGCGTTTTAAAAACGACTGGCTTTCTGCGCGAATACAATTTTCATGAGAGATCAAGGGTTTAAAAGTCGTCACACCGGATTGATTGTCTGCTGTTTCAAGAGCGCCCTTATTGACCAGCCTTGTCAATAATGTCCTCACTGTATTTATCGCCCACTGCTTGGGCTCTTCCAAGGCGATCTTAACATCCTTAGCTGTTTGCGGTGACTGCTCCCACAAGACTTCCATAACTGTCCATTCTGATTCAGAGAGATTTTTTTTATCCATATAAGCGTCCATTTTTGATAGGAATTTCCTGATACGAATCACACTACACATGTAGCAATAAAATTCAACTACACATGTAGTGAGAGAGGATATTAATTACCTAAACTTACAGGGAACATTAGAACTCCACCACCTGTACTTCTGAGGTAAGCTCTTGCATCATCTACTCCATCCCCGGAACTACAGTGAATATCAGGATTATAGGTACCATTTTTAGCAGCTTTACCTAAACCTGGAATTCCTGAACCAAATCCAGAGTCTAAATCGACATGGCCAGCTGGAGATAACACTAGATTATTTAAAGACTTGAGTTGTTTCTCTTGAGAGTTTTTATCGTAAACAATAACTTCTTGAATATGCAATTTATGGCCTACTCCCCAAGTATAGTACAGTTTACCATAGGTGTCTTCATTGGTCCGAAAAAAGGCAACCCCCAGCCCTTCGCGAGATTCCCCTAAATCAAAACGGTGCTTTTGAGAATTATTATATTCCTCTCTCGACAATTTCCCTGCAACTAAGTTTTGATTCAGCTCTATTTTTTGATCATGACCATTCTTGAGTGGCTCAATTTCCTTAGCGTACTTTTCAAATATATTTTTGATTTTAACTCCATCAATTTCTTTGAAACTGTCATCGACTTTACTCACAGATTCCGTCTCTTTACTGTAAATTGAACTCATTCCAACAAATAGACTTAAGGTCACAAGGCATAAGCTTTTTCTCATAGTTAACTTTTTCATTTTCCTGTCCTTTTTTTTATTGTTTAACCGTGTTTAAAAAAATGTATTTAAGTAAAATTAATAGGTACTACATATGTAGTTCATTGCTTATACTACATTTGTAGTTTTAGAGCGCAAGCTACATCTGTAGTGAATATGCATTTTTTTGATAAAATTTAGGAAATGATCGAGTGTAATACTATCATTAAAAATGAACCTATAACAGAACTAAGTAATGACGCCATTTGAAAAATGGGGGTCATCACAAACTACTTTAGTTATTTACCTTCATTTAATTGCTGTAACATATTGACCATAAATAGTTATTAAGATTCCGATGATGGCAATAATTACCAGCATCTCCAGTCAAGTAAATTTATTTCTTATTTCACACAACTATCAAAATTATTTCTGTTTAAAGGGCGCACTGTTTACCAAAGCTTCTATAAAGCTGCTGACCTGATAATCATTTTCTTTGGCGCTTGCCAGCACTTCATTAACTAGATCCTCATCAGTAAAGCCGAAGGGACGACCCAGGGCGTATTCGATAAGATGCTCAGTGAAACCTTTAGCAAAATCAGCTTCGCGCTTAGCGATGATCTCGCGCAGTTCAAAGTAATTGGCAAATTGCGGCCCCTTGTGAAGCTCCCCAGAGGTATCAATTTTATGACCATCTTTGGATTTTCTTTTATACTTACCGTGTTTGATAGCAAACTCCTTTTCACGCCACTTACCAATGGGGTCGAAATTCTCCAGACCAAAACCGATGGGGTCAATCTTTCTGTGGCAGCTGGCACATTGCGGCTCTGCCTGGTGAGCTATGAGTTTTTGTCGCGTAGTGAGGTTTGTCCCTTTCACATCAGAAAGTTGCGGTACATTAGCCGGTGCCGGAGGTGGAGGCTCATTGAGTAAATGGCGCAGAACCCAGGCACCACGTTCCACGGGACTACTTTCTATGCCGTCACTGCCCATGGCATTGATCGCTGCCATACCGAGCAAGCCACCTCGAGGTGAACCTTGGGGTAAATTAACTTTGCGATATTCATTGCCCGTCACACCCTCAACACCATAATATGAAGCCATCAATGGGTTGATAATGACATAGTCACTATTGAGAAGATTAGCAATTTGTCCTTCAGTTTCATGGCGCATGAGGTAGGCAAAACTCTCGTAAACTTCTTTACGGGAAGCCTCGCGAGTGGCTTCGTCGAATTCATTGTAAACGGTGGTGTCGAACTGAAAAAAATCGAGGCGTTCCATGTCCAGCCACTGATGGAGAAAGCCGGAGACAAACTTATCTGCACGTGGATCAGCGATCATACGGGCGACTTGTTGATTAAGGACTTTGGGATCACTGAGCTGCTTTTTTGCAGCTAGACTCATGAGTTCATTATCCGGGGGCGAGCTCCAGAGGAAATAAGCTAAACGAATCGCCAATTCGCGATCATTTAGTTTACGGCGTCCCTCTTCTACACTTGGCTCATTTAGGTAGATAAAACCGGGAGAAGCTAAGACAACGCTCAAGGGTTCGCGTATGGCTACATCAAAAGCATCGCCTGCGGCACGATTCTTTTCGAAGAGTTTAACCAAGGCATAAAAATATTCTTTACTTGGTTTCTGACCACGGAAGGCCTTATAAATAAAGCGCATCAAAATCTTTTTAGCACGCTCCGTTTCAGTGAGACTTGATTGTTCCTCAACCCACCAGTCCATGGGACTCTCTTCTTTATGAGGGCCCTCTAACTCAAGCCAATCAACCCAAATAGCAGGTGGAATACCGTAGCCATTTTTCTTTCTTTCGATAATATGTATTCCCCAGGCAGCCTTAAGATTGTCGTTGTGTTGCTTTTCCTGCACGGCAAATTGTTTGGTAGTATTCATGCCTATTTCAATAGGGACTTCAATAATCTCAGGCGAATCCATCGTGCCGTTTACATGGCGTGTTGCAATGGGGGCTCCAGAAAGAATGCCTTTTTGCTGACCTGTTTCAACCTGGGGATGACCTATGTCAATAAAGCGCCTTTCTGCAGGAGCATCATCAAGGGCTGCTGCACGAATTCTCAAAGTATATTTCCCTGGCTGCAATTTCCTTGACCCGATATCGATGCGTCCAATCCCATGCGCCTTCATTAAATACAAGCCGCTATCTCGTTGAGGCAAAGAGGCAAAATGCTTATAAAGAGCTAAGTTGGCACGATCAATTGCAGGGTTAGCACTGGACGCCTGCTGAGCATCCTTAAAACCATAGTCCTTTGCATTGGGCGCCCCCTTTAACAAGTTGGCACTTGAGTAAATTGTCCTTGCAGTGACTTTTTTCTTACCCTTTAGAATTTTCTCAACTATCTCTTTATTCTGAGGGTCTTTGGCGGCCTTATCCACACCAACTTGCCATTTTCTAAATTGCTCCTGGCGATATGTAGCGTTTTTAATCACTTTGTCTGCTTGTGGATTATAAACTTTCTCTGGCTCCACTCGAGAAATTTTACTTGCTGAATTTGACTGACGAGCAAACATTTCATCAATAGCCAAACTACCTAATTTTAAATACTCTTTAAACTGATCACTGGAAATAAACAGTGAAGAACCAACCGTATCAAAGCGCCCGGCACTTTCGTCTGTGGGAAGTAGCTCCACATCAACAGTCGTACCCGTTAAAGCTTTAATTGTATTCTGGTACTCACGGCGATTAAGTCTACTCATGGTGATCTTTCCGCCTGAATCGGACAAGACTTTACGCGCAACAACCATGGTTTTGGACAGGTCATCCAAAAAGTCCGCTTTCTCTTGATTTTTCGGCTGCTTTTTATCTTCTGGCGGCATTTCACCTGCATTGATACTGTGAAGTACTTTTTGCCAGGTTTCGGCATCTTTGAGGTTTTGAATATAAAACTCCAGATCCTCGAGATTTACATTACCCTCCTGCTTTTCCTCGCCATGGCAATTGAGACAGTAGTTAGCCAGAAAGTCAAAGTTTTTTTCAGGAAGAACAGCTTTGTCAGCCTGAAGGCTCAAGGCACCCATTAGGCTTAAATAAGAGAGAAATTTCTTCACGCCTGAAGCTCCTTAATAACACCCGTACTATCTCCGTGACTGGCGGCTTTAATGCCCATTCCCTGAAGTAAAGTGAGCCAGACATTGCAAAGTGGTGTATGCTCAGGAAGAACCAGGTTTTGACCTAGTTTTAGATTGGATCCACGGCCGGTGATAATCGTTGGAACATTATCGATGTAGTGAATACTTCTTGTACCACCGCCAAAAACGACCGTGGTATTATCAAATAAACTGGAGCCATTGGCCTCTTTAGTTCTTTTTAACTGATCAATCAAACCCGCCAGTAAAGCTGTGTTGGCCTGATCTCTTTTTTGTGATGCCTCCATGCGTACCCCCGGTGCATAATGACTCAGGGTGTGGGGGTTCATACCTATATCCAAACTTTTTAAAAGGCTTCCGACAGGAAGTCGATAAGTGATAGCTCGAGTACTGTCGGTCTGCAGTGCGGCGTTCATCAATTTATACATCATTTCGATTTCAGCTTTACCTTGTAAACCGGACTTCGGCTCTGATATGGGAGCCTGTACCTTAGGTACAGTGAGCCAGTCTTCATCCTTTCTCAATTGTGTCTCGATATCGCGAATGCCTGTAAAATATTCATCTAATTTATCCTGGTCGTCTTTAGAAAGACCGCGTTGCACGCGCTTGGCATCCATCAAAACTGTATCTAAAACACTTTGGTTGTGGCGAATTGCTTCCTGACGTTGCTCCAAAGGTGTATCATCAGCCGAGAAAAGTTTATGAAAAAGCTGAAGGGGATCTTTCGTGCCGCCGATGGGTTTACCTTTCTCATCCCAGGATAAAGAGAGACCCGGTCCGTGACCTCCACTTTTAACGTCAGAACTCGTCAAAGGCAAAGATGCAAAACGCGTCGCATGCCCCAGCTGTTGAGCTATAACCTGATCGAGTGAGATACTATTGGCCATATTTTGACCCGGAATGGCATAACGATTAGCACCCGTGAGCCAATTGGTACTGCCATTATGAGGACCATAATGATGTTCATGACGACAGCCTTGAACGACAGTAAAATCTGATTTGTGCTTTGCCAGAGGCTTCAAACCGGCAGGAAGTTTATAATCTGCTCCCTTCTGTGCTTGGTCGGGATACCAGGTTTCCTGGGTGACACCAAAACCCATGCTAATAAATATGGCTCGCTTGGCAGGGCTCGTTTGTTTCGATTTTGAACTGCCAAAAGCTTTAAAATTCATAGACGCTAGGCTTGGCAAGGCAATAGCTGCGCCTGAACCACGTAAAAAATTGCGACGATTGATTTTGGATCTCATCTATTCAGTAACCTGTTTTTAATAAATTATTATTTTTGGCCCAACACTCAAGAATGAGACCGCTAATTATTCTCAGCTCACAATTATCGCGAAAACTGAATAAATGACAGATTTATAATTTTATTTCCATTTTTTTGTGATTTTTATTAGCCTTCTTAGGAAGCGCACTTCGTGCTTAGGTAGCACTTCGCTTAGGTAGCGCTTCGCTTAGGTTTAATCTTTTTATCATGTGCAAGCGCCATTGGTCTGAGTATGCAATGATATAAAAGTTAAAATAACTGCGTTCTTAGGCAGCGCTTCGCTCAAGGCTTTACTACACAACATAGAAGGGTTGATATCGACTTTGTACTCGGTCGGACCTTCGGCCCTGCTCTTTAATTTCGACTTGTTCATGCAGCTGGCGCTGCATGCTATCATCGGACGGGCCTCCGGTCCTTAGGGCTGGAAGCCCGATCTATTCCAGCGTGGGGCAAAGCCCCGCGAAACAAAAATCAAGGACAAAGCCAGGGCCGAAGGTCCGACCGAAATAATGTTATTCTAATGATTGCGAATTCTGCAATTTTGTGCTTTTTCGTGCTCTTTGGTGGCTCCGCTTATAAATATTCAAATAAGTCATTTTAAGCAAAGAAAATTGCATAATGTAATGATTAATACACACCTTATATATTTCATTATTATCTGTGTGAATCTGAGTTTATCTGTGGATGAATATTAAATGCACTTTTAGATTGATCTACAGTTTGAATGCCGATTGACAATCGGCGCTCCCAGCATGATCCGTAATTATCAATTGTCCATTTTCAATTATTATGGCGCTCCCGAGCTAAAAGTTACCTAACTTTGAATGGGGGCTGATGCTGATCCATTTCGCGTTCCCATGAGGCTAGTTTCTGCTTCATTTGCTGAACGATTTCCGGACGTTGATAAAAGAGGTTTTTGTTTTCTGCAATATCGTTTTCCAGGTTGTAAAGCAGCTCACAGTTTACATCCAGGATATATTTCCATTTGCCCATGCGTACGGCTTTTTGCCTTCTGGCTTTACTATTGGAGCGCCAAAATAAAGTTCTCTCGACCTTATTGTTTTTATCTGTCATCATAGGGAGAAGGTTAATACCATCGTAGGACGGCTCATCGATTCCCGCGAGAGCTAAAAATGTTTTGGACAAATCCATGGTGATGGCGATTTGATCACTAACGACACCTTTACCAATTTTTTCAGGCCAATGCATAATACAAGGAACTCTGATGCCCCCTTCAAAAAGAGTGGTCTTACGGTGAAAGAGCGGTGCGTTATCAGAGAAATGCGCCCCACCATTATCACTGCTGACCACAAATAAAGTCTTGTGAAAAATCTTCTTCTCTTTCAACTTGGCAATGATCATTTCTACGCCCTTGTCAACTTCTTCAACCATGGCAGCATAATCTGCTCTATTACCGTCATTTAGGTTAGTTTTGGTGATTTGCTTCGGCTTTTTATCTGCTGATTGATAAGGACTGTGAACTGCCATGTGAGGCACATACATGAAGAAAGGTTTGTCCGCATGCCTATCAATAAAATCTACGGCACGTTCGTTGATGTTTGTCGTCAAATATCCGGAGTCCTTAATCACCTTTGCCCCTTCGCGAAGGGTGTAAGTATCATCGTAGTACTTGTATGTGTAATAATCGCAGTGCCCTAAAAGTGGTCCGTAATATTCATCAAAGCCGTGATGAATGGGATTAAACTTATCTTGTGATCCAAGGTGCCACTTACCAAAAGCGCCCGTCTTATAACCGGCTTTTTTCAGTAATTTAGGCAGATGATTTTTCTCAGGTAAAAGCCCTATTCCATGAATGTCCGTAACAGCTTCATATTGACCGTTTTTGAGTTGAGAATTTGTCCCGCCATAACCAAGCGCCCACTCAAAGCCAGAACGTTGTTGCCAGCGACCGGTGATGAAAGCGCAGCGCGTTGGTGAACACACGGGGGCATTGGCATAAAAATTTGTAAATTTAAGTCCATCCTTAGCCAGCTCATTGATGCCAGGAGTTTTAATATCTTTTGCGCCATAGGGCTCACTATCGGCATAGCCAAAGTCATCTATTATAATAAAAACGATATTGGGTTTGTCCTGAGCGACGAGCGTCGTCATGAACAAAAGGTAAATGATTATTTTTTTCATATGTTCTCGATAAGTATTTTTCTGATGAGATTAAAGAGCTGGGTCGGTTCACCTTAGAATTGCACGAGGTGGAACTTACTCGGCTTGCCAGAGCTTGATGGAATCAAATACGATACGTTCTTCGATGCCGTCTTTTGATTTTAAACTGAATCTAGGACCGGACTTATCTTTTTTGTTGTCCATAGTCACTTGTGGGTGCTCATAGACTTTACTGTGGCCATTAACACTGAGTAGCATTTTGCCTTTTTGGTATTCAATAATTAAATCGACCCATTCATTGATCTTCATTTCTGCATTGGCTTCGATGAAAGGCACCTTTTTCTCTCCTGGAAGAATGAGTTTATAACCTCCCTCAGGATTATAGGATAGCGACATCATGTGATGGCCAATCTGAAATGATGGCCTAGCAGGAACTATGGCGTCTGTCACAAACTTATAACGCATGTGTAGGACAAATTTTTCTGGGACTTTATTGAGGTGGCCAACTACACCCAAGCCGAGATGGTGATCCCGCTTGAGTTTCTTCATCGCTTCTTCTTTCGTTTTAAATGCCGGTGCCATAATCAAAGTACCGTCTTTTAAATACATTTTTTTTGAGCGTAGGTAATTCTTGTTAAGCTCACCATCAAAATCATCTGAATAAACCATTGTTCCCTGACTAAAGAGCTGTGAGTTAAACTCATCCGATAGAAATGCACTTGCTTGCTGCTCTTGTTCCAATTTAGGACTAGCTTTTTCAACTGTCTGTGCAGCCGGTTTTGGATTTTTTGTACTATCCACCTGACATCCCGTATTAAGAAGACCTGCGAGTAAGAGCAAAGATAAACTTTTTTTATTCATTGCTATAAACCTTAATTAAATGTTTTGTAAGAAAAGATTAGATCTTTAATCAAATGAAAAACGCAGGGAGACCTCTCCCCACATTTGCATTCAGGTATATTACAAAGAGCGTATTTTTATACTGCACAAAGAACCATGCTGATCTGTTTTTGTATTTTTAGAAAATCTAAAATCCAAATTGAGCTGAATTGTCGTTTCTTCTTTTTTAGTTGCTCTAAGTTTAGCGTAAAGTGATGGATGATCATTGTGCACATCAACTCTTGGTGGCTCAATAACGGTCACTTCGTAACCAATATTCTCAAGTACCTCAATCCATTCGTCATAACTTAGATACCAGCTAAAATTGTAGTTTCTCCATTTATGCGGCCATTCAGAACCTCTTGTTACATACATATGTTCTGCGAGGCCTCCCTTAATCCAAAAATTCTGACCTCTGACTTTATAATAATTAAATTTGTCGCTCTCTTCACCTAATAACCTAATCTCATCTTCAGTTGTTTTCCCCAAAGTTACGCCTTCAAGAGGAAACAAGTTAGTCTCTGCTTGCACGGCAATTTTTTCTTGAGATTGACAAGCAACAAAAAAGAAGCTTAGCAAAAGTATATTAAAATGTTTTTTCATTTTTTATCCGTATAAATTCTTAAATCTGTAAAACAAAAAAAAGAGCTACCCGAAAGCAGCTCAATTAAGCTTATTTAGTTACAGGAATCATTTTATCATAATACCATTTGGGGAACTCGCCCTGCTCGGCTTTGCCTTTGAGGCGGTTAAAGAACTGACGTCCCTTATCCTTTTTCAAAGGAATACTTTTGCCATCAGTTGAAGTTAAAATAGCGAACATACGGTTTTTCATTTCGGCGATTCTTTCCTGATGCTCAGGAACTTTAATGAGATTGTTTTTCTCGTCAGGATCGTTCACAAGGTCATAGAGTTCATCTGTGTCCCAGACGCCATGGTAGCGAATATACTTGTACTGATCACCACGAACAGCGTGGATGGTTGGAGTTTGTGGGTAGTTCCATTCCCAGAGGTATTCATAAAGAAGGTAATCACGCCAGGGAATTTCTTTTCCCTGGAGGATTTTCCAGAAACTCTCACCATGCATTTGCTCAGGTGTTGCTAAGCCAGCCGCTTCGAGAATTGTTGGAGCAATATCAATATTCGCTACGATTTCATCAACGACTGTTCCACCCTTGAAGGCTTTTGGATAGCGCATGATCATAGGAACGCGCATAGAGGCTTCATAAGCGGTTCTTTTGTCAATGAGACCTTGCTCACCAAACTGGAAACCATTATCGCCCATGTAGACAAATAAAGTATTATCCAATTCACCCATTTTTCTGAGGTGCTCAATTGTGCGACCTACGGCATCATCAATGGGAATGAGTGCTTCGCTATAGCGTTTGAAGTAAAAAGTTACATCAAAATTTTCGAGGTTGTAACCATAGTCAGAACCATGACGGCTATTGCGCTGATTTATGAGCCACATGGGTTTATTCTTACGGTTTTCAGGAGTATTGGCGTAAGTGCTTGGCGGTGTCCAAGGTTTGTCTTTGTATATACCTCTATCTTCATCACGAGCCACAAAATCTGAGTGCACACCCTTATGTGAAACATACATGAAAAAAGGCTTTTCTTTTTGCTTGCGGTTATTGAGCCAGTCAATAGACATGTCAGTGAGTTCATCGGTGATGTAGCCCAACTGAGGAACCTTCTTACCATTCACATTATAACCATCATAATTGTTCTGTGGTACAACGCGACTGGCACCGTGACCATCTGCGTAGTAAGTACCCTGCCCTCTGAAGGCCGCCCAGTGATCAAAACCTCGTTGTGGTTCATTGGAATCGCCCATATGCCATTTGCCAATAAAGCCTGTTTCATAACCTACTTTTTGGAGGTATTGCGGAAAGAAAAGTAAAGTGGGGTCAACATCATTGTAATTGTCAATCACACCATGACTATGGGCATATTTACCCGTTAGAATAGAAGCACGACTCGGTGAACAAAGTGAAGTGGTCACAAAGGCATTTTTCATGTGAGCGCCTTGGGCCGCAAGTTTATCGAGATGGGGTGTTTTGAGGAAGGGGTGCCCCATAAAACCTAATGCATCAAAGCGATGATCATCGGTCAGAAAAAAGACGATATTTGGTTTTTTTGATTTTAGTTTCTTGGGCATTTTTATTTCTGCCGACACAAGTTTAGCTGAAAACATTACAGCTAAACAGACACTCAGTACTTTCTTCATTATTACATCCTCATGAATTTGTTAATAGGTATGCATATAAATTGTCCTGAAAAATACCCATATGACAAAAGTATTATAAAAAAATCAAAAAAAAATTAGAGATATATCTAGGACTAGTAAGTTCGACTTAGTGATCCAAGCATGATCAGTCCTTATTCCGCATGGCCAACAATCAATTTTGCCGATTAACAATGCTTGCTCCTAGGTATAAAAAGTCATCAGATCGCTTCGCTTGCAGATCGTTAGCTTCGCTAACTGCAGATCGCTCATTCCATTCGCTGCAGAGCTCAGTCATTATCCATTTATAATTATCAATTGCTCTAGTCATTGGAATCGATCGCTCCCGACTATTTCAAATCTTCAAATAGACGACTCACCAAATCCGCATTCAAATATGCCGATGGACAATGCTTGCTCCCGGGTGCTGCCATACGATCTCTATTTTCTTAGGACCTTGAGGAAATACGCGATACCTTAGGCTACGCGAAACCTTGAGCAAAGCGATACCTTATCAACTAAATGAGCCGAAATAATTATATTTTGGCTCATCGTAAATCAATAATAATGAAAGCTTTAATTAAAAACCTATACTTGCCAAATTAACCGCAGTTGGCAAATCGATGCCCTTTTCTTTGTCGCGGCGCACTTTCCAAATCAGATTCTTTTCACGATCGACTTCGAACATTGGATAAGCGCTATTATAAGCAGCAACAATAATGTTACCGTTTTCTCGAATGACAAAACTACCCACATATTTCAAGCCAATGGTGGGAAGGTCTTCTGCAGTCAATGACCACACGAGCTTATCATCCTTGTCAACTTCAACGAGAGAAGCTCCGTAACCTGTTCCGACTAGCACATTGCCATTACCTAATACGGCAACACCATGAATTCTTCGCACTTTAGCGGGAAGCTCTATTTTATCTAAATCTATTGTGCGCGTCACCATGCCCTTGTCGTTTAAGAGGTAAATTTTATTTTGAGCACAGCCGGAGATGACGTAGCCTCCATCACTGAGTTTTCTCACTGTTTTCATCTGCAGGCGTTGTTCGCTGCGTAAATAAGGTATTTTGATCATCTTTTTGATCTTGCCCTCTGGACTGAGCTCAAGGATAACTTTATTCGCTGCGATGAGCATGCCGCCATCCTTCAGCGGCTGGCAGGAATGAATTTCCAAGGGCCGCATTTTGGGCTCAAAATAAATCGCGCGAGTACTTTCATTATCGTATTTCCAAACCCCTAAAGCTCCGCAAATAACGGCCCCTTCACTGGTCTTCCATGCCTCCTGGCATTTGCCGTAAGAGGCCCACTGCTTGGCAATTTCCCATCTTTCAGCAATTTCCCCTGCTCTTTTAGATACTCCGTCACCATAAGTGCAGGAATGCCCTCACTATTAAACTTAGTTCCATCCTTATTTACAAATTCTAATTCTGCGGCAAATGCCACATTTAGAATCGATATGAAGATTAAACTTATACTCAGATTTCTCATCTTTTATATACTCACTTGTTTTATTACGTTTCTACAAAACTCTTGTCCAGCCAATAGCTGATCTCACTTTAATTTAAGTAAAAATCAGAAATCATTAATGATTCAATAAACTAAGGATACCCATGAAGGGGATCATTCTTAACATCTGAATCTAGAAAAAGGCCTTTTTAATCTTTAATCTTTTATCATCACCAAAGATACAAATTATAAAATCCCTAGTGCTATCACATTCATTCTTTATCCAATTCATTTTGCACACTTCATACTTCATACTTTATACGGAGAGAGGAAAGAGTTTCTTTACAGCAGCATCTAAAAAAATTTAATTATAAAATATCTGCAGCTACCACAGTCACTTATCATTCTCACAACTAATCTTTTTATTGTTGCAAGCATGACAAGCAATGACATTTTAGATAAAAATTTTTGATAAAATTACTTTTTTGAGTTCAAAGCTATTAAGCCAGGAAGCCATTATATAAACTGAGAATTACCAAGGTATCAACACCTATGCCATAGCTTCGGCATTCTCTTTGTGGGAATCATATACTTATCCCAAGGCTCACGCCATTGGGCTATATTATGTCATGCCTTCGGCACTCAGTTTGAGTCCCAAGGGGACGGCATAGATCCCTATATCATACCTTCGGCATTCTCTTTGTGGGAATCATATACTTATCCCAAGGCTCACGCCATTGGGCTATATTATGTCATGCCTTCGGCACTCAGTTTGAGTCCCAAGGGGACGACATAACTCAGCCTAGCACGCAAGTGCTAGGTGTGGGCAGAATAGATAAAAAATGAGTCCCAACGGGACGGTATAAGTAACTATTTCATACCTTCGGCATTCTCTCTTTCCCCAGAAATATGCCCCAAGGCTCACGAGTCTGTGTAAAAAATAACATTTAAGGTGCAACGCACCGATAGATACCAGCGTGCGGTAAAGCCGCACGTTTAAATAAGAGAAGGTATGAAAGGTGCAACGCACCGATAGATACCAGCGTGCGGTAAAGCCGCACGTTTAAATAAGAGAAGGTATGAAAGGTGCAACGCACCGACAGAAGGACTTGTATGTGCCGGACTTTCAGCCCTGTGAACATTATAATCAACAGATACATGCACCTTTCGGTGCACGCTATAATCTAACGGGCTTTCAGCCCTTATTAGATATTAGAAATGTTTTTTACACATCCGCTCACACCTTGGGCTTTATTAGGTCATACCTTCGGCATTCGACTAATGATTTAAATAAGACTTTCTAAGAATCTATCTTTGTTTTTTTAGGCTGGGGTAAATAAGTGTGTCTATGAAAGCGGCAATTTCGTTTAGGTCGATATCGCCGGATTTATTGCTATCGGCTCGTCTAAAGAATATCTCGATATGAGCCGTACTCCCCAAAAGAATCGCCAGTTCTTCCTTGGAGAGAAGCATGTTCTTATCTTGATCAGCTGAGTCAAGCCATTCCTGAGGCGACTTACGCGACATCTTCCACCATTTAGTTTTGGCAAGAAAGGCCTCGAATTCCCCTTGATTGAGAGAACCGGATTTATCTAAATCCACTTTAGAGAAAGTGATGGGACCGTGTTTTAGGGAGTATTTAATTGTTTTGGAAACCTCCACATAGCTGATTTTACCATTTTTGTTTAAGTCTGCGACGGCAAAGAGCTCATGGCTTGTCATCTTGACCATTTCCGGTGTGGGCTCAGGTTGATCCACACCAATATCCTGAGTGACATAGATGGTTGAAATCACTTCATCTTTGACTTGAGCTCTAATGCCACATTTGGCTTTGATTTCTTTGACCTCTTCATCATAGCCAATGTATATAATCTTACTCTGCTCATTAAATAAAAGCTTTCGTTTAAACTTGTCCCTGGTCACCACCAGCACATGATCATCTTGAGAAGCTTCGACAATACCAACCACCATGGGGCTCTTGGCTCCCTTACTGGCATTTTCTGCAGCAAAGCTTAGTGCACTTAGGCAAAAAATGATTGATAGAAATAATTTCATGGTGATCCTTATGTTTATATTATAAATGGTTCAGTGATTTTTTAGACTGCGTATATATTGAGAAAATTCTGCCTCTTGGTTTTCCCCTAATGATCAGTTAGCACTTAGGCGACTAAGTCGCTACTTCGCAATCCATTTACATTAGTTTATATATCAATATTTTTTAGCGCGCATTTTTGGGTAGTCTTTAACCGTTTCGGCATCAACTGATTTGAGGAAGTGAACAAGTTTCTTCTTCATATCTTCGACGCGCTCAGGGAATTGGTCTGCGAGGTTTTTACTCTCTGTGGCATCACTTAAAGTATTATAGAGTTCTGCCTGACCCGGTGATTCACCATTCCAATTGAGTAAAAGCTTATATTTCCCCTTGCTGTACACGGATTCGCGCTGACGCGGACGGTGAAAAACCAAACCACCCACAGCACGTTTAACGTGGTCGAGCTCTTTATCGTGAATCAAATGAACAAAACTGCCGCCATCGACAGTTTCCGGAAGTGCTTCAGTACCACCTGCAAGCTCGTAAAAGCTCGGCAATAAATCATAACTCGAAACGATCTCATGACTCCAAGAATTTGGTTTTACACCGGGACCACGAACGTAAAAAGGCACGCGGATGCCACCTTCATTGAGGGTGTGTTTATAACCTGTGAGAGGATAATTGGGATCTAAACCTTCTGTCGCTGCTCCGGGAATTTCGCCACGACCGCCGTTATCTGAAGAGAAAATCACATACGTGTTGTCGGCAATTTCAAGTTCATCTAGGGCATCGAGAATTCGGCCGATAGCTCTATCAGTTTCTTGAAGCATGCCTGCGAATCCCGCAGTATAACGACGATCCGGCTCACCTTTTCCCTGAAACTTCTTGAGGGATTTTTCTTCAAGTTCAACACTGAGGTGTGTTGCGTAATAGCTTACTTGAGCATAGAAGGGTTTGCCAGAGGACTTTTGTTCTTTTATAAAAGCAATAGTTCTATCAGTAACTGAGTTTGTTCGTTTGGGGTCATCCATAATGTGATAAGGCTGAAACTTGTCTTCCATCCCACCCGTTACGTTACCAGTTTCACCATCACTTAGATCATAGCCGCATTGCTCAGGAGTCGAAACCATGTGTTCTCCCCATTTACCAAAGTGGGCACAAACATAATTTTCATCAGCCATTTTGATGGCTCTGGGCATGGTCATGTGCTCATGGGGAATAAAAGAACTCTTAAATTCAGTACCACTACGGGCAGTCGATGCACCACATAAAATACTTCTACGCGTTGGAGTACAGAGTGATGCAGGTGAATAACCACGCGTAAAGCGCATGCCCTCTTCTACTAAGCGGGTTAAGTTCGGGGTCTCGAGATATTGGGACTTAGCTTCTTTCATGGTCGGGTGAGGTATATGACTAAATTGGCTCCAGCCATGATCATCTGTCATGATAAAAATAAAATTGGGTTTGGTATTTGCTGAGCATATAAAGGCCATGAGCAAAGAGGCATAAAAAGTGAATTTCATATAGGGGTGACGCCTTTTGTTAATTTTAAAAAATTGTATTTAAGCCTGTTCAATAACAAGCGATGAAAATTGAATATCAAAAAGGCTTTGCGAAGTCCGCAATAAGTGCGAACTTCGCAAAGTTTTTAAGGGCTTTATTTGCTCCAGAATTGCTTGCTGCTAACGAGAGCCTTAACAAATTCCTGCATGTTGTAATCTTTTTCTTTTGTTGCACTTAAGATTTGCTGAGCTAAATCTTCGTCCGTGAAGGCATAGGGGCGACCGAGTCCGTACTCAATAAGTGCTTCTGTAAAGCCACGAGCGAAATCATCCTTCTTGTCGTAAATTCTATCTCTTAACTCAAAGAAATCGGCAAAAGCTGGTCCTTTGTGGAAGGCGCCAGAGGCATCGACAATACCCTTCTTATTTGTCTTCGAAATAGCATGCTTATCTTTTGTCCGCCACTGACCTATGGCATTGAAGTTTTCTAAGCCATAACCAATGGGGTCGATTTTTCGGTGACAGCTAGCGCATTGCGGCTCTTCCTGATGAGCTATTAATTTTTCTTTCTTAGACATTTTCTTATCAGCTAGGCGGGATAATTGCGGTACATTTGCCGGAGCCGGTGGTGGTGGATCATTCAGCATGTAACGAAGTACCCAGGCACCGCGTTCCACCGGGCTACTTTCCATACCATCACTGCCCATGGCATTAATCGCTGCCATACCCAAGAGACCTCCGCGAGGAGATTTATCTGAAAGTTTAACTGTGCGGAAATTATCGCCTTCTATACCTGTCATACCGTAGTGAGCTGCCAGCATGCCATTAACCACCACAAAATCACTTTTGATTAGGTTCTGCAGTTGACCGTTGTCTTTGGAACGGAGTAAGTGAAGGATAGTTTGATACACTTCTTCACGAGAAGCTTTACGTAAATTTTGATCAAATTCGCGGAAGTCCGTCACACTAAACTGGAATAAATCCAAACGTTGCATATCCAGCCACTGATGAGTTAAGCCCGCCACAAATCGATGAGCTTTGGGCTCCTTGAGCATGCGCTCAACTTGCTGCATGAGGACTTTTTTATTACTCAATTGCTGCTTTTGTGCGATGTTTAAAAGCTCCTGATCCGGCGGCGAACTCCAGAGGAAATAAGAAAGTCGAATCGCGACTTCAAGGTTAGTTAACTGACGTGTTTTATCATATCCCACTTCATTTTTATATATAAAGCGTGGAGAGGAAACGATGATGCTCAATGGCGTTCTAATGGCCAGTTCAAAATCTTTCTCCATAGTCAGCCTATTTTTATAGATAGCCATAACCGATTCAATAAATTCAGGTCTTGCTTTGTTGGTTCTAAAAGCCTCCTTGGAGAACTCTGTAAGAATATAACGTGCTCTTTGAATATCAGATAAGCCTTCTTTATCACGATAGGCATCGTAGATCTTTGCCAATTTCCCAGCTTGAGGCTTAGCAATAGGCCCCTCTATTTCTACCCAGTCAACCCAAGTTGCTGGTTCGTGACCATAACCGTTTTTCTTGACCTCTCTGTGATAAATTTTTCTTAATTCATGCCAGGATGTAGGACGTCTTTCGCGTATAGCAAATTCGCGCTGAGTATCCGGTCTCACCTCAAATTCAGTTTCAATAACTTTGGGATTTGTTACTGAGCCCAGAACCTGCATTGATTTAATTGGAAAACCTTCAAAATCCCCTCTATCATCAATGGGACCACCGGGGTGACCGAACTCAAGGAAATTACGATATGCCGGGCTGCCTTCAACTGCGCCTGCCGAAACGCGAAGTTTATAAGTCCCAATAGGCATTTCTTTAGGGGTCAATTCGAGCCTGGTTACTCCATAATTAAGTTGAAGATAAGTGCCGTTTTCTCTGTGAGGTAAATTGTAAAAATGCTTGTGGTATTCATAATCATTTTTTGCCAACTCATAGAATTTAGCAGCGTTAGCAAGACTGTATTTAAAGCCAAAATCCTTTGGGTGTGGTGCTCCGTCGAGATAAGAAAGCTTTTCGTAATAGCGCCTTAAAAAAGCTTTATCTTTTTGGGACATTTTGGCTATTGCTTCGGCATTTTCTGGTCTTGCGGCAAATTCGTCTACAGCCTTTTTCAGAGCTTCAAACTTTTTGAAAAGTTCATCGGATTTCTTTAGTCGCTGCTTCAATTTGGGATTGCCAATATCTTCAGCCTCTATACGGAAAACAAATGGCTTAGCATTCTGGGCAGCTCTTTGTTCGTAAAATTCATCTATGGCTTTACGCCCAAGCTTTAAATATTGCTCAAACTTGTCTCCTGACATGAAGAGAGAAGCCCCCACTGTATCGAAATCAGTTGAACCGTCATCGCTGGGCAAAATATTATCATTCAGTTCTACCCCAACTAAACTTTGGATACTATTTTTGTATTCGCGTTTATTGAGGCGGCTCATGGTGATCTTGCCACCACTATCTGAAAGTACTTTTCTAGCAGTAACCATGGTGTCGGATAGACTTTCCAGGAAATCTGCCTTCTCGTGACTATTAGGTTGTTTTTTATCTTCTGGAGGCATATCGCCTGCATTGATGGCACTGAGTACACTCTGCCATTGCTCGGCCTGCTCAATCGTTGTTATGTTAAAGTCCAAATCCTCAAGGTTAACTTTACCCTCCTGCTTTTCTTCATCATGGCAGTTGAGGCAGTAATTTGCCAGGAAGTCAAAGTTTTTTTCAGGTAAAATAGCTTGGGGTTTTTCAGCTTGAGTACTCAAGCCCATAATCAAACAGGATAAACCAGTTAAAACTTTCTTCATACCTGGAGCTCCTTAACAATACCAGTACTATCACCATGACTATCAACCTTTACACCTACTCCGTGTAGCATGGTTAACCATACGTTGTTAAGAGGGGTTCCTTCTTCCAGAACCATATTGTGACCAAGTTTTATATTAGCCGCTCCACCCATAAGAATGGTTGGGCAGTTACTTAAATAGTGAATAGAGCGAATATTGGATCCGAAAGCCAAAGCAATATTATCGTAGAGGCTGGAACCATCGACTTCTTTAGTCGCTTTTAGTTGGTTGATAAGACCATTGAGTAATTTTGACTGAGCCAAATCTCTTGCTTTTGACGCCTCTTCCTGAATCGTACCAGGTGCATAATGACTCATTGCATGAGGGTTGCCACCAATGAACCTCTTAAGAGGCTGGCGGTAGGTAATCACGCGAGTACTGTCAGTTTGCAGAGCTGCAATCATGATTTTATACATAGTTTCAATTTCCTCAGGTCCACTTAATCCATCAGCGGGTGCGCCAAAAGGAGCTTTTGCCTTGGGAACATTCATCCATGCTTCAGTTTTGCTCAAACGAGTTTCAATATCGCGAATGCCCTGGAAGTACTCACCGATCTTGTCTTTATCCGATTTATTCAAAGAACGTTGAATATCTTTAGCTTCAATGTGAACAGAATCCAGGATACTGCGCTTTTCAGCCAATAAAGCCTTGCGCTGCTCAATGGGAAGCTTATCAGCTGAAAACAAGTTATGATAAGCCTGCAAAGGAGAATTCCAGGCAGAGACGGGCTTACCGTTTTGATCCCAGGCCAATGAAGCCCCTGGCCCGTGCCCCGAGCCATTAGTATCATCGGAAGCTAATTGTATGGAAGAATAACGGGTGTATTTGCCAGATTGGGCCGCAGCTACCTGATCAGCAGAAATGGTATTGGAAAAGGATTGACCCGGTGTGCCATACTGATTGGCACCTGTTAACCAAAATGTGCTGCCCCAGTGTGCCTGACGTGAATTCTTGTGTTCACAGCCCTGCACGAAAGTAAAGTCTTTCTGATTCTTTGCGAGAGGCGCTAAACCCTTTGGTACTTTGTAGTTTAGCCCGGCATCGTCTTTGCTCGGGTACCATGTTTCCTGAGTCACACCAAAACCCATGCTCATGAAAGCCAGCCTTTTAGGCGGCATAGGTGTTTTCTTATCAGCTGCAGAAGCAAAGGCTTTAAAGCTCGCTGACTCTAATAAAGGAAGGGCAATAAAAGCTCCGGAGCCCCGCAGGAAATGTCGTCGATTGATATTTGATTTCATGATTCTAATTCCGATTAGTTATTTAAATATATTCTCATTTGCTCAAGACGCACGACTTAACTAAAATCTCAACTAAACTAAATTGTTTACGCATGCGTAGCTTCCACATTTTTTAAACTTAGCCCATAATTGTGCTAAGTTTGAAGGAAGTGACTACTGAGCTCAAAAAAAATCTTTTTTTTATCTAAAATGCAGCTAGGAGTACCGCATTCCAATACGGAATCCAACTTCGAAACTAATGTTAACCGCCACTGCGGCAGCAGCCTGGGAGCGCCGATTTGCAATTGGCACCCTATTGCAGACTCCGCAAAAGCTGGGAGCCCCGCATTCCAATGCGGTAGTATAGTTTCGGGCTCCGCAGATGTGTTATATACATATATGATTCATCCACAGATTTCACAGATATAAACAAAGTGGAATTATATACTTCAGTGCTTTTTAGTGCTCTTTTGTGGTTCGATTTCCTCCAAGTATTAGATGATTTTATTAAGTACAGAATATCAAGAACAAACTTAGGATACTAATAAAATCGCTGTGCTGAAGATCGTTCGCTATGCTCACTGCAGATCGCTCATTTCATTCGCTGCAGAGCTTGAGAGTAATTGAGAATTAAAAATTATTGAGTCTGAAGTCAGATGCCGATTAACAATCGGCGCTCCCGGCATGACCCGCAATTATCCATTATCAATTTTTAATTATCAATTTCAATTGATCTGCTTATTGGAATGCGGGGCCCCGACTAAAAATTAAGTGCCGTTCCATTTTCAGTTCTTATGTATCCGATCCCCAAGTTCATTAAAGCCCCTATTTTATTAGAGCTAACATGACCATCGGCAAACCATAAATTTGCCGCCTCATCATGGCGGGTATGAATTCTCTGATCCGCTCCACTGTGATATAAGAAGTTATTCCACTGATGTAGTGTTCCAGAATTATCAGTCTTAGCGGAATCCGCAAACCAAAAAAATTCTGATGGTGATTCAACTTCAGTAAGTTTGAAACCACCATAAGGGCTTGTGATTTCACCTGTGCGCCCCCCGTGTCTTGATGCGCCATACGTCACATAGTCCTCGTCTGACCAGTCGCCCTCATAGGGCAGTGATGGACAAGACATTGCCGCTTCTGTCCACTTTACATACCCCCCTCCATCTAGCGCATGAGTCCACCAACGTCCATTGGTATTAGGAAAGCCGCCAATAACTGAAGTACTTAATGGAATGTTGCCATCATTATCATCGGCAAACATATATGCCGACACACCAAGCTGGCCAATGGTTGATTTACAAACCGCAGCTTTACTCTTTCCCCTGGCACTCTTGAGGGTGGGTGCCAACAAGGAAGCTAAAATTCCAATTATCGCCACCACAACTAAAAGCTCAATTAAACTAAATTTTTTACGCATATCTAAGGCCTCATCATTTACAATTAACCCATAGTTGTGGTGAGAATCAAGGAAATGACAAGAGATTTAAAAAAAAATCTTTTTTTTCGCCCCTACCGCCGGGAGTACCGCATTCCAATGCGGAATTAATATTTATCCGCCCTTATGGCAATACCTGGGAGCCCCGCATTCCAATGCGGAATCCAACTGTGGAACTAATGCTATTCGCTGCAGATGTTGAGAATAATTAAAAATTAAAAATTGAGAATTTAAAATTATTGAGTCTGAAGTAAGATGCCGATTCAAAATCGGCGCTCCCCGGAACGATCCGCAATTATCAATTGTTTTAGTAGTCTATTAGTGTACCGGCTTCCATCCAGCCGCTTCGAAAGCGCATTTGACTCAAGGAACCAATTCTATGAGGAGCCACATGACCATCGAGAAACCAAACATTGCCCGCCTCATCGTGACGGGTATGAATTCTTGCATCAGAACCTTGATTAATTGATCTATTCCATTCAAAGTTATAACTTTGACGTAGTTCTCCTCCTTGAATTCTTGCAGAATCCACGTAGAAAAAGTGTTCTGAACTCACTTCAACTTCATTTGAATTTATCCACTTATTCTTAGGACCACCATTATTTACTTCGTAATACCCTGAGCGAAGTGGAGCCTTATCCTGCGCTATGCCATAGACATTTAAAATATTATGAGTCATATTCCAATTAGCTAAAGGCAGAGATGGGCAGGTAAAAGATTCTTCAGTAATGTTTGAAACATAGCCAAAAGCCTTTAGAGGGTGAACATACCAAAGACCATTTAATTGAATGATATACACCCCCTCATTATCTTCAGCATACATACCAGCAAGCATGCCGAGTTGTTTTAAATTAGATTTACAAACGGCTGCCCGGCTCTTGCCTCGGGCTGTTTTGAGTGATGGCGCAAGTAAAGAAGCCAAAATTCCAATTATGGCGACAACAACTAAAAGCTCAATTAAAGTAAATTTCTTACGCATATCTAAGGCCTCATCATTTCAATTAAACCATGATTATGGTGAAAACAAAGAAAATGACAAAAGATTAAAAAAAAAATCTTTTTTTATTTTTGTATCTGGGAGCGCCGATTTGAAATCGGCACCCTATTGCGGGCTCCGCAAAAGCTGGGAGCCCCGCATTGCAATGCGGTAGTATAATTGCTGACTCCACAAAGGTATTTTATAGAGTTAAATTCAACCACCGATTAACACAGATAGTTTTCGCTTCGCTCAAGGTTTTAGTAAAAGACAGAAATCCCCCTAAAATACTAAATTGTATACACATAAAATCTCTGTGCAAATCTGGGTGATCTGTGGATGAGTCATTTAATCTCTTCCACAAATGCCGATTAAAAATCGGCGTAAAATCATATGCCTTCGGCGAGCGGGTAAATCAGCTAGAACACCGAAGATTTATTCTATTTAGCAAAAAGAATACACGTAGGTCCCGGGACACTAATGATATTCTTCGTGATAAAAGTTAATTCACCAGTATCCTGATTGATCTTAAAGACTGAAACCGTACTGGAAAACTGCCCTGCAGCCAGGAGCCACTTGGATGTGGGGTCGATGTTGATATTGCGAGGCCAGCAACCGCGAACGGCTTCCGATTCCACAAAGTTTAACTTGCCGCTCGATTTGTCAACTTTAAAGGTAGAAACGCTATCATTACCACGATTTGATGTCCAGATAAACTCACCATTGGGGTGTACGATAATTTCGGCAGAAGAGTTGAAGACTTCTTTATCTTTAATTTCCTTGGGCAAAGCAGGTGTCACTTTGATTAGCTTAGCCTCACCCTTTTTGCTATTGTAGGCAAAGGTAGATACCGATAGGTCGAGTTCATTGACCAGGTAAATAAACTTGCCATCAACGGAAAAACGCATGTGACGCGGCCCACCACCGGGGATTGATTTAGCCAGGCCGTGTTTAGTGATGCCGGAAAGGTCGTTTTTAACTTTGTAGATATGAATATTATCGGTACCTAAATCGGGAACGAAGGCGTATTTCCCATCGGGTGAGAAACCCGTCCAATGGGGATGCGGATCCTTCTGACGCTTTATATTTACTTTAGAAGCACCTTCGTGCTCAATTCTCACTCTCTCGCCTAATTCACCCTTGTCATTGAGGGGAAAGTAAGCAACTGATGGTCCTAAGTACTGCGCTGTCAATAAGAACTTCCCTGAAGGATGAACACTGATATGGGAGCCTTTGTTGCACTTAATTAAAGAGCTGGAGAACTTTTTGAGCCCACCCTTTTTGTCAATGTTATAAGCGACAACTGCGTGCCCTTCCGGGAGCTCGCCCACAGCATAGAGCTTGTCTTTATCCGGATGCAAGGCTAAAAAATTGACATTCTTTAATTCTGCCGCTAAGGATGGATGACCCAGCTTACCTGATTGAGTATTGAATTTTGATTTGTAGATGCCCAGGGCTCCACGTCCACCTGTAGAGAAATAGACATTGACATTTTCGGCAAAACAAAGCGAGTATAAACTCAAAACAGCAATAAATAATTGAAACTTTCCCATGACTTATAAATCCTATAATTTTTTGATCTTATCCATAATTGTCATCAGATATCGGCAAATGACAAGTCAGTGATTTTTTGGGAAGAATTTTCGCTTTGTTTAAGGAGGCGCACTGCGTGCTTAGGTGGCGCTACGCTTAGGTGACAGGTTTCAGGTTTCAGGTTTCAGGTTTCAGGTTTCAGGTTTCAGGTTTCAGGTTTCAGGTTTCAGGTTTCAGGTTTCAGGTTTCAGGTTTCAGTGTCTTGTCCTGATATAGGTTGTCACCTAAAATAGGAAGTACCTATGAAAGATACAATAAGATATAGTGAATCGTTTAAACAAAAAGTGGTAAACGAGATCTCCAAAGGTAAATTTATAAGCTGTGGAGAAGCGAGCCAAGCGTATGGGATATCAGGCTCTTGTACAGTAAGAGCCTGGGTCAAAAAGTATGGTAGAACAGACTTATTACCAAAGGTGATTAAAGTGGAATCAGAAAATGATATTGATGAGATTAAAGCTCTTAAAAAGCATATTGCTGAGTTAGAGAAAACAGTAACTGAACTAGCTATAAGTGATGTTATGAATAAAGCTTACTTTGATATAGCGTGTGATAAGTTCGGTGTTTCAGATAAAGTCGCATTCAAAAAAAAAGTCGATGCGAAGCTGTCTGGAGAGTCAGAGCAGTGAACAAATCATTCACTGTTAAGCAACTCTGTGAGTATTTGAAAATGAGTCGACAAAACTTCTATAAACATAGATCTATTAGTACTAAAAAAGAAGTTGATCAAAAGCTTATAGTCGAACTGATCAAAGAACAACGCTGCATCCAATCAGAACTTGGAATTCGAAAGTTAAAGTGCCTATTAGCAGATGACTTCAAAGAGAATTCTATAAAAGTAGGACGAGATCGCTTGTTCGATATAGCTCGTGAAGAACGACTATTAATCAAAAGGAAGAGGAAGTACTGTCGCACAACCGATTCTAGACATCGTTTTAAAATTTATAAAAACCTCATCAAAAATATAAATTTAACTTCCCCTAATCAGGTTTGGGTATGTGATATTACGTATATCAGAGTAGCTAAGAGTTTTGTTTATTTAGCCTTGATTACGGATGCATATTCTAGAAAAATAATTGCGTATAATGTTGGAGAGAACTTAGAGGCTGTAGGATGTATCAAGGCTTTGAAAATGGCTTTAAAAGACCTGCCTAAAGGTTCTCGTCCCATCCACCACTCTGACAGAGGCTCTCAGTACTGCTGTCACGATTACATTGAAATCTTGACGAATAGAAATCTTCCTGTCAGTATGACTGAAGAAAACCATTGCTATGAAAATTCAAAAGCTGAAAGAGTCAACGGAATACTGAAGTATGAATATCATTTACGCGAAACATTTAAGAACTTTAAAGATGCTAAAAAAGCAATTAAGCAGGCTATTTACTTATACAATAATTGTCGCCCTCATACAGCTTTGGAATATTCATTTCCAAGTGTTGTTCATGAAACACAATGTGCATAAATATTAGTCAATTAACATAAACAAAAGTGACAACTATTTTTCAGGACTTGACAAGGTAAAAAAACACAGAAGTATTTTATCTGTTTTACTGACCAAATTCATCCACAGATTACACCGATTGACACAGAGTTAAAAGTAAATAAATGAACGGAAATTATTAGCTTGATTGAAACTTATTTTTTAGCTCAAGATCAAAAAAAATCTATTCTGTGCTAATCTGAGAAATCTGTGGATGATAAATTTAATGGATTTTTACAGTTACCTACAGTCCAAACCGCATTGGAATCTGTCGCTCCTAGGTATTGCCATACGGGCGGATATTATTTTATCTCAAGTTATGGCCTCACGGGCGATTCTATTTCCCTGTCATCTGCTAGCTGATTCCTATCACCTTAAACTTTAGTGGGCGTATTTGCGGGACCCGCAAAGATGTTTTTATCGAAGTAAATTAACCACGGATCAACACAGATTAACACAGATCAACACAGATATTAGTTGTATAAATAAGATCATTTTTAGTGCTTTTCTGTGTTCTTTGGTGGTTCGATTTTTTTCTAAAATTAGATGCTTTTATTTTACTACTAAACATCCCCAAGTGACACAGAAAGGAACAGCCTGTTCTTAGTTAAAATCAATCCAAGATTCAAGTAAGTTGATCTGTGTTAATCCGTGGATGAATATTATTTAACATGGAGTTAATACAGCATTGAAATGCGGCCCCTCAAGTATTGCCATAGGAGCAGAAAAAGCTCGATTGGAGCAACATCATGCCCCTTATAATGGGAAATTATATCATTTAAAATAAGGAAGTGTCATGACATGAAAATCTCACGACAATTAAAGTTTATTACTATAATTAATGGATCTATGAAATGAAAAAATTTAGTTTGGTCGAAATTTTAGTTGTCCTCGCCATCATTGCTATTTTGACGTCTTTATTAATTCCAAGTTTGGCTAATGCAAGGAAGAAGGGCAAGGCGGCTATATGCCAGTCCAATTTACATCAGCTCGGCACAAGCGCATTTGCCTTTGCCATGGATAATGATCGTAAGGTCCCTGCCGCTGGCGCAATCGGCAGTCTACCTTATACCAACTCGTCTTGGTGGACGGCGTCTCTAAAAGAAGGCGGGTACCTAAACTGGACAGAAGAAGCTATGACTTGCCCGTCTCTGCCTTTTGAGGGAGATTGGTCTAATGAAAATTATGTGACTTATGGCGCAACAAGAGAGCCAGATAAGCACTGGAGAAATCCTCGTCAAGGAGAGATTGAGAGTCCGTATTTTGGCTTTAAAATCACTCAAGTGGAATCACCATCAGAGTTTTTTTGGTATGCCGATTCAGCTAAAAAAAATAATGGCCTGTTAAAACAATGGAATACTTACGAATATCAATATAAGAATAGAGGTAGATCATCAGCATTGAGAATTCATACTCGGCACTTTGAGAAGGCAAATCTTTGGTTTGTCGATGGTCATGTCTCTCCGCACTGGATAGGTTCTTTGAAGGAGCACGGTGTCGATTACATCTTTGGTGAAAACGGAAATGCCATTAATTTTTAATCATCGAACAAAAAGCCGTGAGACTTATATTTTTTATAAAATACTTAATCGCCATTCAAATCGCGAACTGCGCAAACCGACAAGGTAAAGCTTGAACACCATACCTGATCACCTGTCACCAGGGGGCTCCCCCTCTCGCCAAAGGCATGTGTTTTTACATCTACACTTTCATAGCAACTTTTAACCGGCATGAAATGTGAGTTTAAATGATTAATAATTAGCTACTGGATCATTTTAATAAAAAAAAATGAATCAAAATCAAAAATCTGTCATTTACTGAATTTTCACGACAATCAAAGTATATAATGAACTAATTACTGGAGATTGACAGATGATGAAGAAATTTAGTTTAATTGAAATTTTAGTTGTGGTTGCGATAATAGGTATTTTGGCGTCCTTGTTGGTACCTTCACTTAAGAGTGCCAGGAAAAAGAGTAAATCTGCGGTTTGTAAATCCACCATTGGCCAGCTTGGTGTGTCTGCATATATCTTTGCCGATGATAATGATGGAAGAATTCCAATAAGTGGTGCAGCTGGCAGTCTTCCTAACACCAGTGGGATTTGGTGGACTAATGCTCTAAAAGACGGAGGATATGTTCAGTGGACAGAAGCGGCAATGACTTGCCCTTCAATGCCTTATGATGGGGGCTGGTCAGACGAGAAGGTTGTAACGTATGGAGCGCCAAGACCCGGCAAGGTGGTACGGGCAGGTGAGATAACAAGTCCCTATAATGGTTTCAAACTTAATGAAGTTGAATCACCGTCAGAATTGTTTTGGTACTCAGATTCGGCTAAGTCTGACAATGGCGTATTAAAACAATGGAATAACTTCGAATACTGGTATAAAAACAGAGGACGAACTTCAGCATTGAGAATTCATGCTCGACATAGTGAAAGGGCAAATCTTTGGTTTGCCGACGGTCATGTCTCTTCCCATTGGTTAGGTTCAATGAAGCAATTGGGAATCGATTACATTTTTACAGAAAATGGAACGGCCCTTAGTTTCTAGGTGTCTAGAAAAGAGGCCGAAGCTTTATTATTTTATAGAAGATTAAACTGGAACAAACATGAATATGAACAGACGAAACTTTTTACGAGGCTCAGGGGCTTTTGTGGCCTTGCCTTTGCTGGAATCAGCGGGATTTAAGGCTTTTGCTGCCGGCTCCAACAAAAAGACATTACCACCCAAAAGACTGGCTTTCATGGGCATGGGTTATGGTGTGACTGCGGAAACCTGGTTCCCAGATATCAAAGACTCCGGAGCAGCTTACAAACTTAGCGAAGGCCTGAGCCCTTTAAAACGACACAAAAAAGACTTTACCATCGTACAAGGCTGTAAACACAAATTTAGTCGCCAACCTCATTGGGGTAGTACATTTTGGCTCACTGGAGCCAATCAATACGGCACCCCGGGACAATCTTTTTCCAATACAATTTCCGCCGATCAAGTCATGGCAAATGCCGTGGGTAAACACACTCGTTTTACATCTATTCAACTGGATAGCCGCGATACAAAAAGCGGTGGTCATGGCCCGGGGACTTCTTTAGCCTGGGATCAACGAGGCAAGCCCATACCTGCCTTTAATTCGGCTCTTATGACTTATCACAAACTCTTTTCTGCTGATAATATGCCATTAGCTCAACGCCAAAGCATGATCGCAGATAGACGCAGTGTATTGGATTCCATTCACATTGAAGCCAAGCGCATTCAAAAGGGTTTGACCAAGACAGATGTGGATAAATTAAACGAATATTACCAGTCCATACGCGATATAGAAACAAGTTTAAGTAAAGAAGAAGCCTGGCTGGACGTACCCAAAGCAAAAGCACCTTTTGCGGCCCCTGCAGACAGTGTGAAAGGTATTCAGGAAATTGAACTCATGTACAAGCTCATGGTTGCTGCACTGCAAACCGACAGTACCCGGGTGATTACTTACCGTCTACCGGTTCACAGTTTAATGCAAAGCCTGCAGATAGGTGCGAACCCTCACAACATGAGTCATTATAAACCCGGCGAAACAATGGAGGGTTCAAAGAAAAGAGATAAGGCTCACAGTGAATTGCTAGCTGGCTTCATCGATCAATTAAAAGCGACTAAAGAAGCGGATGGCTCGCGCTTATTTGATAATGTTGCTTTGGCTTTTGGATCAAATATTCGTTCCATTCACTACATGGACAATTGTCCTACACTTATTTCCGGGGGTGCCGCCAATATAAAATTAGGGCATAACCTGGTTTTACCTAAGGATACGCCACTGAATAATGTCTGGCTAACCATGCTGCAGGGCGTTGGCCTTAATCTAAAAAACCATGGTGATAGTACGGGCATTATTAAGGAGCTTCAGGCATGAAAAAGCTTTTAAGTTCACTACAGAACGGGAAATATGTATGAGCCGCTCAACAAGATCCTCCACGAAAAGACAACAAAAGAAGAGTCATTCCGGGAAATCCCCCGTCTATATCTTCCTTATTCTAATGCTTGCTGCTGCCGGTCTTGGCTGGTATTTTTTAGGTGAACATACTGTTAGAAATGAGAATAATACCGTGGCGAATTTGGGTACTTCCCATGAAACTCCCCAAGGTAAACCTTCCCACTTAGATGAGTCTTCGCTTCGCGAAGTGGGGTCTCTTGATAAAGAAAGCATCAAGAGTTCTCTTGGGACAAGCTCCGAAAAGGCAGTTCTCCCCGAAAAGAACTTCGACTTTTTAGCCAATTATTGTCTTAATTGTCACGATGCGGAAAAAGAAGAGGGCGAAGTTAATCTCGAAGACCTGGATTTTCATATAACAACTATCGAACAGGCCGAGCTCTGGCAGAGCGTGCTCAATGCAATAAATTCCGGGGAAATGCCCCCTGAAGATAAAAAGCAGCCCAAGAGTCAGGAAAAGGCTGATTTTCTTGAAAGCCTTTCCAATACCATGGTAGATGCCAGAAAAGTTCTTTCGGATAGTGGCGGAAAAATCACCATGAGCCGCCTGAATAAAAGAGAGTACCAGAATAGTCTTGATGCTTTATTAGGCGTGAAGCTGGATGAAAAATTCCTTCCAGCGGATGGTGGCTCCAATGATTTCGACACCGTCGGAGCCTCATTATTTCTGTCCAGTAGCAAATTGGAAGAGTATTTAAAAAGCGGTCGCAAAGCCCTGGATGAGTTCTATCTCAAGAGAGCTGCACGAAATGTTAAGCCCTTTGTTTATCGTGTAGAGCCTGAAATATTAATCAAAAAGGCTCGTGAGAATAGCCAGAAAGCTAAGAAGGATGCTAAAAAGCCCCAACATTATGGAGGGGGAAAATACGGTCAACATTACGCTAGACTTCCTCATAACGACAAAGGCGCTTATTTGATGCTCACCACCGGTAATGTGCTCATTCATTTAAACCCCAAAAAAGAGATGCCTCCTGGAACTTATACCTTACGTGTGGCTGGAGGGGTCACGGCAGAGTCACCGTCTTATCGTCATTTTATCGAGCTGGGACATCCTGAGGAAGGGAAAAATATAAAGAGTCAATTAGATGGCTTTCCTATAAAGTCTCTGCACATCACGGGAAGACCAGGGCAGCCGAATGTTACTGAAACTCAAATAAGAGTGGGGATGGATACAAGACGTGATTTTGTCATTCGTGAACGTCAGCCCACAGCTTGGGGGCACTTAAGGAAGATTTTGAACAAAGAGCAGAATAGAAATGGTTATGGCCATGAACCCTCCATTTGGATCGATTGGATAGAGATTGAAGGACCCATCGTGCAAAATCAGGCTAAATCACCCTTGGATCAAATTCTTGACCTTCATCATGAAAAAAGTACTGGAGATCAATTTAAGCGGGCTCGAAATATTATTAAAGATTTTGCTATTAAAGCTCTGCGTGAAAACCAACCCAGCGCACAGTTTGTCGATGCACTTCTAGAAATTTTTAAGCGACAGCTCAAAATTGACAAAGACTTCGATGTCGCTATACGAAAGCCCTTGAGTATAATTTTGGCTTCACCTGGTTTTATTTATCTGAATGAACCTGGTCGGGAAGGCAATCCGCGAGGCTTAAGTGATCGCGAGTTGGCCGTGCGCTTGTCTTATTTTCTTTGGAGCTCACCTCCAGATGATAGACTTATTAGCCTTGCCAATAAGCGAGAATTACGAAACCCAAAAGTTTTACGCCAGGAAGTTGAACGCATGATCAAAGACCCCAAAGCACATCATTTTGCCGCAGGTCTCGTGCATCAATGGTTGGACATGGAACGTCTGGATTTATTTCAGTTTAATGGGCAGACCTTCCGCGAATTTGACGAAAACACCAGGGAGGCTTCGCGTGAAGAAGTGTATCAATCATTTCTTTATCTATTGCGCTCCTCAGAGCAGGGCCAAGTCCATAACTTATTAAAAAGTGATTATGTTGTCGTCAACGCTATGATGGCGTCTTATTATGGACTGGAAGGTGTGAAGGGGGATCACTACCGCAAAGTTTCGCTAGCAAATAACTCTCCACGAGGCGGCCTTTTAGGCATGGCGGCTATTCACGTCATGGGCAGTGACGGTAGAGAGAGCAATCCGGTTGAGCGCGGCGCCTGGGTTTTGCGCCACATACTCAATGACCCGCCACCTCCAGCTCCTGCCAATGTACCTCAAATTTCACGCCTGGATGATAAAGTATTAACAAAACGCCAGCGTTTAGTCGCTCACCAAGAAGAACCGCAATGCGCCAGTTGCCATCGTAAAATCGATCCTATTGGCTTTGGCATGGAGAACTTTGATGCCTCAGGTAAATGGCGCGGTTCATACACTACCGCAACGATGGATAAAGCAACTCGGAAAAAAAACAAGGGCTTTAAACCCAAGAAAGTTGATGCTTCCGGAGCTTTATATAAAGGACCGGCCTTTGCCGATTTCTTTGAATTGAGAGATAGGATCAGCGAGAGAAAAGAGGATTTTTCTCAGGGTTTCATCGAGGCACTCATCGAGTATGGCCTGCGCCGACCTTATGCTTTTACTGATGATGAATTGACTTCACAAATCATGGCATCAGCAAAAAGACAGGATTATCAATTGGTCGATTTCATCCACGGCATCGTGCAATCAAAACAATTTCAATCTAAATAGGCCTAGAACTTAAAGATGACCACATTCAAAAAACGCTTTATCAAAATAATGATAGTAAGTTTACTCTGCTTGAACTCATTTCAGCTCTATGCTAAATCGGTTAAAGGCCCGAAGAGTTCTTTGATTATTGGTGTCGTACAAAAAGTTGATGGCAACAAAATTGAGGTGCTCTCACGGGATAATTATCTTCGAAAGTTGACGATAGATGAGAATAGTAAAATCAAATTCCTTAGTTTTGAAAACACCGAAAAAGTGATAAAAGCTAATTATGGTATAACGGTTTCAGTCAAGGACGAAGTTATTCAATCAGCTAGCCTTACTTTGCCCGCTACCAGTAAAATAGTCGAGCCGACCCACGAAATGTTAAAGATGACTCCGGCTGAGCTTTTTAAAGTAACTGACCTAGATGGCAATGGTCAGGTATCTTATGCGGAGATCGCACAGGTGCTAGAGCAAAGCCCAAAACATGGCCCCAAAAAATTTAACAAGAGCGATAGAGATAAATCAGGTACTTTGAACCAGAAAGAGTTTGCAGCAGTTTTAACCAGGATGGAATGGTGGAACTTATCAAGAAAAACGCCGGAAGAAATGTTCAAACCTGCAGACAAGGATGGCAACGGCCTGCTTAGCAAAGCAGAATTCGCCCTGTTTTTAGGTAAGAATGCACACCTGAATACTTTCTTTAAAAGAGCTGACAAAGATCAATCCGGAAGTGTTGACCTCAAAGAGGCTGGTATATACATCGATCAAGAAATCTTTCCAAGTAAAAAAGCGAAAAATATAAGAAAGGCCAAGATACAAAAGGCATCGGGCCAATAAATTCGCAACGGGCTTACAAAGTGTAAACCTCGGGTGAACATAGAAAAAATCAAAAGAGAATTAAAAACTATCCAGATATAGCAATTCTATACCTATGTATTCAAAGAATCTAATAGCAAAATAAGGCGAATCGAATGAATAGATTTAAAAAATTAGTAATAACTACAATGCTTTCACTAAGCTTCACCTCGATTAATGCAATGGTAATCACGTCCAATAAAGTATCTGTATCTAAAACAAGTAACAGTACAAGCAAAATAGTCGAGCCTACTCCCGAAATATTGAAGATGACTCCGACTGAACTTTTTGCCCTTGTTGATCTAGATGGAAATGGTCAGATTTCTTATGCGGAAGTCGCACAAGTGCTTGAGCGTAATCCAACAATTTATTCCCAAATACCAAAAAAATTGGATTTGAATCCAATTGCTGGCGCCCAGACGGTGGCCTCTACACTTGATGAAGACTTAAAAAAAGAAGAACGCGAAAAAATCCAAAAGAAGCGTTTAAAAAAACTCGAGGCACTCGCTCAAGCTGGTTATAAGTCAGCTATTCTTGAATTAGGTAATAACTATTTTCATGGTCGTTTAGGTCTTGATAAAAATACGACTCTGGCTGCTCAATGGTGGCAGCGAGGCGCTGATAAAAATCATCGTCAATGTATGTTCAATTTGGCCCAGCTCTATATGAGAGGTCATGGTGTCGAAAAAAGTGAAGACGATGCATTAAAATATTATATGAAAGCTGCAGACTTTGGCTTAGCTCAAGCTAACATTAATGCGGCTTTGCTATTAGATAGAAGAAAAGAATATAAAAAAGCTATTCCTTATTTCCAAGAAGCCTCAAAACTCATGTTCTTATCTGCTGACAAAGATAAATCTGGAAGTCTAGACCTCAACGAGGCTAGTATTTACATCAATCAAAAGAATTTTCCAAATAAAAAAGCGAAAGATATACAAAAGGCAAAAGAATAATTTCCTTTTGAACAAGGCATTCCCATACGGACTTCGCAAATCCGCACGCTAAAGCGTTGACTACGTAAGGATAATTTCATTTTCAGGCTATACCTGGGCTTTTCTGAGTGCACTTACAACTAGAATACGAGATTAATTAACGAATTTCTGAAACCATGCAGGTTGTCTTTTCTCCAATACTTCCAGATAGGTCTTTTCATTATATGGAGTTCTCGTTTTCCAGCAGCGATACATGATACGAATCCATTTGTATGCCAAAGCTCTAAGTATAGTGAAATGAGGTATGTTAAGAGCTTTCTTATGATAATAAAATTCATGTGCCCATATTGACGATCTTATGGAATTATTTGCGAACTCCACAAAACTAAGTTGAGTGAACCTATCACATAAAAAACGTCTTCGGACAATATTCATTTTTCCACTCTGAATTGTCACAGGAGCTATTTCACTGATTTTAAGAACCTCATTTACAGACTTAAATTTATCTCGATCGTCCCCAAAGAAAGCCATAAGACGTGGGCCGATACTAGGGCCTGCTCCTGGGAAAGATTGAAACATTTCATAGTCTTCATTACTGCGATATGCTTGCTCAATTTTTTCGTCATAAGCTTTAATGACCTTATTTAAACTCCTGATTCTGTGGCAGAATTGTTGTATCTCAAATATGTAGTAATCCAACTCATCTTCATCATTAACAACAATTACGGAGGAGCGTAATATTTGAACTCTCTCTTTTGTTTTACTATGATTGGTACTGCGTTTGTTAAAGAATTTGGTAATGCCGATTTGATGAGCATTAATGACATCCTGCGGGCTTGGATATTTATCTAAAAAGTCTAGAAACATATCTGCATATAAATGATTGCCCACGACTTTGAGGGCGTTTGGGTAATAAATCTTCAATAACGCAGTTAATTGATTAGTTAAACGAGTTCTATCATCTACTAAATCACGCCTTTTTATATTAAGTCGCTTCAGTTTCCCCTTTGAAAAAGATGAGTCTACTTTTTGAACTTTATCAGGATGTTTTAAATACAGTTCAAGTAATGATTTAGTATCTGCTCGGTCACTTTTAGCACCACTCAAATGAAATGTTTTAGCAAACTTTGAAGCAGTCGTAGGATGAACCACATAGATATCAAACTCTGTGAATGATATTAATAAATTCATCAGTGCAGATTGACAGCTCTCGATGACAATGGCAATGGAACCATTAACAGTTTCAAGTATGAGTGTATCAAAGAAGTTTTTGAGAGTAAGTAAATCGCTACTGATAACTTTACATTCTTCTTCACAATCCTTAAGAATTCGTAGGTCATGTTTTTGATCAGCCCAGTCGATCGCAATAATAACTTGATATTCAGATGGATTTTTAGTTCTTGTATTATACATTTTTACTCCTAGGGAATATATAGATTTAAAAAACAGCATGCGAAATTCCTATAGCATTCGTGCCTGAAGCTTTCTGAGTATTCGTCCCGCTGGTAAACATTCCCGGTCGAAATGCCCAGAAAGTCTTTAAAAGACAGGAGCGCCGATTCGTATCGAGAATGATTAAATTTATATGTTCCTTTTTTAATTCTAAAATTTCTCCCCCAGACCCCCTCATTATTTTTATCTATTTAATTACTTGGACTACTATAGATAAGGGTAGGGAAAGCTCCTTGCGGAGCCTCCCCTCCTTCCGAACCGTACGTGCGGATCTCCCGCATACGGCTCTCCGGTCAATGCTTACTCCGAAGAGACTGAGATTCCAATAGCCAAGCCTCTTCCAGTGAAAAGAACCCTAGCTCTGCAAAGTATTTCTTGGTATATTTCCTGTTATCTATAAAGCGATGTGAACCTTTCTTACGATTGTACTTAGCGATAATACTTCGTAACCTTCGACGAAAGAAAGCATCAACTTCGAGCATAGCCCAACGATTTGAGTGTTTGAAGTACTCATACCAACCTTTGAGACTAGGCCTGAGACCTTTAATGATTTCTTCTACCGATTGCCAGTTACAACGCCTCGTATGCTTTCGCACAGTGTCTTTCATTTTAGCCATACTCTGTTTTCTTGGCCACCTATTTATCCTGCCCGTTCTTTTCGAGCGCTCAAAGTGATAACCTAGAAATTCAAAGTACTCATCCTGCTGATTCATGTCGGCAATTCGGGTTTTATCGGGATGGAGGTTCAGACCATGAGCCTTCATCCAACGCTTGATTTTGCGCAAGCCCCTCTTAGCCGATTTCGCATTATTACACACCACCAGAAAGTCATCCGCATACCTTACGATTTCAAAGCCAGCCGCTGTCATCCTGTGGTCGAATTCATTGAGGTAAATATTGGCAAGTAGTGGGCTAATTACGCCTCCTTGCGGAGTCCCTTTCTCGGGATCCCACTCCTTGATCCCATCAAATATTCCTGCTTTGAGGAAAGCTTCTATAAGATCTAGGGTCTTGCCATCGCTTATTTTCTCTTTGACTCGTTCCATGAGTTTGTCGTGCGGTATCATATCAAAGTAACTTTGAATATCCGCATCAATGACGTAGAGCTGTCCCTGCGTAAGTAGATGATGAACACGCCGAAGCGCATCTTTACATCCACGTTGCGGACGAAAACCAAAACTTTGTGTAGAAAAATCCACATCATATATCGGTTCAATAACATTCTTGAGCGCAGTCTGAACAACTCTATCGCGCACGGTCGGTATTCCCAAAGCACGCGTTTTACCATCTGCTTTTGGGATCTCTACCCTGCGAACGCATTGTGGTAGGTAAGTCCCTGCCTGCAGTTGCTTCATCAATTGCTTTGTATTGTGCTCTAGCTCTGATTCGTAACGATCCAAGCTCACCATATCCACCCCGTGACTCCCGCCGTTTGCACGAACAGATTCCCAAGCTTCTATAAGGTTTACTTCTCGCGCTACTTTATCTATTAAGCTATACCATTTCTTACCTTCAACTCTTGTTTCAAGAGTTCCCAGCATCTGATCTGTCCAGACTGAAGTCGAGGCCCACGCACGAATTTCTTCGGTGCGCCCTAAGTGCTCCCATGTATGTTTAGTCATCTCTGACAATTGTTTCACTCCTTCATTCTTTTCTTCTCAGTTTCATCTTCCTACTCTCCTTCGCTCTAACAGCTTTCACCGCCTTCTTCGCTACTATGAGAGCTCTGACTCCTGCATGCCTTATTGCACTGCACATGCAGATCTCCCTAATTAACGTCACACAACCTTCACCGCATTCCGTCTCCAACCACTCTATAGACTTCCTCTACTGCTTTTCTACTCGCTGATATTCAGCATAAAGGATCTTCAGAATTACTCCTTATTATTATTTTCATTCCGTTCCAAGCTTCGCCACGCGATCGCAGGCTCGCTAGTACTATAAAGCCGAATCGAGTTCGTCATCCTACGGACTGCTGCTTCGCCTTGCCTTGCTCTCCACCCCGCCTCACGACAACGCAGTTAGGTTCGACTACAACATAATCAGCCTTTGTTGATGAGGACTTTCACCTCACTGATTGTGTGCGCTCTCAGGCGCACGAGCGCCGATTGTTAATCGGCACCCTATTGCGGACTTCGCAAAGCTGTTTTATCGAGGTGAATTTAACCACGGATCAACACGGATTAACACAGATGTTTTTTTGAGAGTATCATGATCTGTGGATTAATATTTTTTTATGTAGTTAGTGCGTGACCGAAAACCCAGTGTTTATGAGTTTGTTGATGATTTTAAGTTAATATAAAAATTCAAAATATGGTTATACGTGTCGTGCAGTCATAGTATTATCATTTTTTTAAGGCCTAGGCGTCAGAACAAAGGCTTTTTTTCTATTTATTCACTAAGTCAAGGCAGGAGAAAGTACGCCGTGAATGGCGTTTTTATTATTATGAAGAGCTTTAAGCGCTTTTTCTTTTTCTACGTAGGACTTTGATTTCTCTGGCCATGATGATAGCACCAAGATGATGGATATTACTGGCACTTATCGCCATAGCGGCATAACGTTCGAAATTAGGAGTACCCTTATCAGGGCATCGGTCAAAACCATGACTTTCAAGAGCGTTAATAGCTGATTCAACTGCGGGGTGTTGTTTGCGAGCGACGACAAAGGCCTCCTTACGTTCACGCTCTTGAGCAGCTTTATTTCGGCGACCTTTTACAGGGAGGTGAGCTCTTACCTCTAATGCTTCAATGCGGGAGTGATTATTTTGACCATCCTTATCTACCTTTGAATAAAAACCCTTATCAAAACTCATCGATGTCAGCCCAGGGTACAGCTCCTTACTTTTACGAACCATTTCAACCGCCACGTCTTTATCCTGCTCGCCCTTCATGATCCTATGGTCGAGAATAAAGCCAAACTGATCTTCAACTACACATACCTTCACGCCAAGTTCCTGACGAATCCCAGCTTTTCCTTTGCATATCCATTCTGTGTGAGGTTCAAAAATCGAATACACCTTTTCATCGGGTGAAATAGTCTCTCCATTAAGAACTCTACGACTTATTTGCTTAATGAATAAGTCCGTGTAATCCATGTTTAACTGAAGCTTGGGACACTCTTCATCTAAAGAATTCTGGAGAGTTCTTGCTTTGAGTAAATGAGCTCGAGCCACACTAAGGTAATCCTTAATTATCTCCTCTATTTCTAAGCGACGTTTTTCCTTTCGCTCTTCTTTCTTCGAGTTAGAGTGACGCATCTTGCTCAGTTTATTATAAAGGCTATGGAATTTCTTTTGCTGGCTTTTTACTTCACGCCAGCCAGTGATTTTCAAAGATGAAGCCAATTTGCCTCCGATGCTCAATACTTTGCGTACAGAATCTTTTAATAGATTCAAATCAGTGGGGAAATGAACATTCGTTTCAAAAACAAAAGAATCGCAACGACTATGTAATTCTCGTTCTTCTGGGAAAAGTAATTCATGGCTGAAAGCAACTACGAGCTTACTAATTTTATTGGCAATTTCTTTTGTAAAAAGGCTAACGTTATCGTGTATTGTTTGGCGTCCTGTAACTATGTCGACATCACAAAAAAGATCAACTCCACAGATCTCCCGAATTTTGTGATGATAATCATAGCAACTTTTGAGCTTGTCATAATCCCAATTACAGCTCAAACGCAAAGTGCCTAAAACAAAAATAACCCAGAGATCCATTCCTTTACGTCCATCATTCCAGGATGTTCCTTTAGGAACTAATTCAGACAAAACATCTTGGATTTCTTTGAGTAAAACTTTGTTTCGATAAATTTCTTGTAAACCACGAAGAGTTTTGGTTATTTCATCACGGCAGTATGTGTCGAGTCTCACTTGTTCAATTGGCGTGACTCCGAGAAGTGGGTTTTCTCCTAATTCTGCTTGTGTACTTGTAAAATTACGCATGCTATATGACACCTTGGATTCTTTTATTTTATCTGTATCCTATTGGATAAATAGTAGTTTATGATGAAGTACTATACATTTAAACAAAAGTTTTATAGGGTACTTTAATACTGTTTTCTAGAAAAACTCACAACTTATTTTCCTTATAAATTATTATACTTAAAAGACTTAGGTTCATTTCGGTCAGGCACTAGTTAATACCGCATTGAAATGGGGCGCTCCCAGGTATTGCCCCTAGTCCTGCGTTTTGAGCCGATTAAAAATCGGCGCTCCCAGCTATTATCACAAGCCCATTAGTTTTTACATGATTCAAAAACCTTGAGCGAAGCGATACCTTAAGCACGAAGTGCGCCACCTTGAGCGAAGCGATACCTAAGCGAAGCGCCACCTTGAGCGAAGCGATACCTTAAGCACGAAGTGCGCCACCTTGAGCGAAGCGATACCTTAAGCACGAAGTGCGCCACCTTGAGCGAAGCGATACCTAAGCGAAGCGATACCTTAAGCACGAAGTGCGCCACCTTGAGCGAAGCGATACCTTAAGCACGAAGTGCGCCACCTTGAGCGAAGCGATACCTTAAGCACGAAGTGCGCCACCTTGAGCGAAGCGATACCTTAAGCAACTTGTTGCCGCAGGTGCATTAAACTTATTTACGAAGCAGTTTGGTATTAACAAAGGCGTATTTGTGTATTGCCTGCTCTTCATCCAGCAGTAAAGTCTCCACTCGTTGAAAAGCATCCATATCGGGGTGTTTAGGGAAAGCTTTAACTAAAGCCATTTCTTTCACGTCACAGCCGCGGATATTTAATTCTGTAAAGGTAAATTGAGAAATGTAGCGGATATCTTGCAATTGCGGATGACCTGATAAATCAAACTTAAAACCTTTGTATTGACCCTCAAGTTTACCTTTAATTGGCGTTTTATTTTGCTTACTGAGCAGCCAGTTTATATCCGCTTCGATCTCCTGAATTTCATTGCCTACAGTTCTTTCTGTATTGAGAATGGCCCAGGTAAAGATTTGGGATTTAAAGATCAAGTACCTATCAGCAGGAAAAAAATTTTGCACGATGGGGTAAAGTTCCTGAACGCTCAAGACCTTGACTGATTGCAAGTCTTCTAGCTCAGAGTAAAAAATTATCATCTCGGCATCTTTGCGTTTATGTCTTATTAAATCATGCCCCTTCAGCACAACCTTATGAGATTCAGAATACTTTTGTTGAACACAAAGTGCCTTGGCTAAATAATAATATTGCTTAACATCACCTTTATCGAGTACTAGCGCGGCCTCATAGGCCTCTGTGGCCTGAGATGGCATAAAGCGATAATATGCATTGCGGCCTTTAAAGAGATAACTTAAACTGGCTTCTTTAGATAATTTTTCTGATTGTCGCAGTGCTTCAGAAGTGAGGTTTTTTTCATTCCGCAGGCTCTCGATAAATATGAGAGAACCAATAAAAATCACCGAAGTCAGCATCATCGTCAGAAGACAAATAGCTCTATTGCGTTTATATATTAGTGCTAATTGTTTGCCAAAGGAAGCTTCTTCCGCCTCGGTCAGGTAACCATTTCTATAGGTCTCTATTTCACTGATGATTTTTTCTACCGATTGATAACGCTCTTGCGGAGACAAGCGCAAGGCCTTCATGCAAATGGCTTCCAAACTTTCCGGTATGACGAGGTCCGGTCTTTTTTTACTTGGCTTTATAAAATGACCCGTAAGAGTTTCGCTAATTATTTCCTTAACGCCCTCACCGTCGATAGCGTTTTCAAGGCTCAGTAATTCATAAAGTATAGAGCCGAGGGCGAAAATATCGCTGCGTTCATCTTTTACCTCATACCCTCCTCTAGCCTGCTCGGGCGCCATGTACCCCGGGGTTCCTTTGATCTCCCCACTAAGAGTATAATAACGCTTGCTGTAGTAATCTAGGCTTTCAGTCAGGGATATATCCATATCCTCATTATGACCAATGATCGCCGCTAAGCCCCAGTCACAAACCACAACGTCACTAAAGGTACTCACTGTGATATTTTCAGGCTTGAGATCTAAATGAGCTATCCCGCGGGAGTGTGCATAAGCAATTGCATCGCAAACCTTGAGGAAAATATCTATTCGCTTGGGAAGTGGATAGTCTTTGAGAGTTTTGGGGTCGTTCTTGATGAGCTTATCAAGAATATCCCTTAAACTAAGCCCTTTTATCAATTTCATGGTGAAATAAGGCTGCCCCTGATCATCTAGGCCAATATCATAGAGTGGAACAATATTTGGGTGCTGTAACATGGCAGTGATTCGCGCTTCGCGAAGAAAACTTTCAACTGTTTGTTCATCCTGAGAGTTCTTAAGCACGGCCTTGGCAATTACTCGACCGGAGACTTTATCCTCGGCTCGAATAATTTTCTTCATCGCCCCGGTCCCGGCAAGATCAGAATCTTGGTAGCGTTCCTCTACGCTCCATAGTGCATTGAGAAGGCTGTTTTCACGACCATCTTCATCAGCCAATTCATAGAGGTTTTCCCAGCTATGTTTCTCGTCATCCATAATTATTGAGCCAGCTTATTTCATTAAGACACTATAAAGCTTAGTTTTAATTTTAACCTAACTCGCGTTGAAGTCTTTGGATCTCTTTAAACATTTTGGGCGAAATTCTCTTTTTGTTAACCGAGATCGTATTTTTGGGGATGGCGAGCCTTTCAGATATACTATCCATTGACTCTCCATCCATAAGAGCCGAAAAACTCAGGCGAGCTATTTCACTCAAATTATCTTTAATATTATCCCAAGCCATTTTAGAGATAAAGACCTTCCATTCCTTATCGGAGATTTCTTCAATTTCCGGTGAAAGCGAAGTAGGAATTATAATTTCCTCATCCAATTCGGCGCGACGATTAAATTTGCGAATATGATTGTTGACTGAATATTGAGCTATACGACTCAACCAATAACGGAAGCGTCCCTTGTCAGGCTCGTAGTTAAATCCCGGAAGTTTTTTCCAGCAAATGATCAAGGTATTTTGCACAAAATCTTCTATTTCATCAGTTTTAACACCAAAAGTTTTTATGACGTGATAGATATAAGGACGATAAATCTCTACAAACTCATTCCATGAATCTTCGCTATGTGTATCCTTAATTTTTTGCAGTAGCGTCTGTCTGGTATAATGATTCATAAATCCTCTTAGATCCAATCTTGATTAAGTTTCCTAAATTTAGTAAGTTAAAGACAACTTACTTATCACGTGAGCTTATTAACAATATTGTCATTATTATAGAAAATCTGACAAAAAACTGAATTTTTATCAAAAAAATAAAAGACAAAGCTAGTCAGCTAAGTTACCGGCAAGCAAAAAACCTAAGTCTATCGAAGGGCTTCTCGCGTATTAAGAAAATAATTTATTTTTCTCCGTAGAGTCCCTCTATTACTTGAATAGCGTAGGCATCTGCAGCTTCTAAAGTATATGGTTTATAACTATAACTAGCCTCAGCTCGCCAAACTCCATTACGTTTTTGCCATTCCAGCATTTTCACGCGCATATTAATTTTTTCTATACTAGGAACATTTATACTTGAAGCATTGCGTTTATAAAGATGATTTTCATTATAGTAGTTCCCGGAACAAAGAAGCAAATCATATTCACCGGAGAAAAAAGTCATCTAAGATGATTTCAAAGTCCTCTTCCCTCATTTCTTTATATTTATCGGGGCAGCAACTTTCATCAAGATGTTCCGTCACTAGCTTACTATTGATTACTGTGAGCCAGCTTCTTGGCCATTCATTGAAGGACTTATGGACAATCGCTATGCGAATACCCGGAAAAAAATTTTTAATTTTTCGAGCTTGCTCATGAAGGTCTGGGATGAATTGATGAAGAAACACTACTTGACCATTAGCATTCAATTCCCTCGCTAAAATTCGACGAAGTATATCGTCATATTTTCTTGATAGGTTTTGGTTTCCTAAATCTTCTTTCTTAGAGTCTTCATCCATCCAGGCTAAGACTTTAGGCCCTTTTATCTTGTAGACGGCTATCTCTTTATCCTCATAATCTGCCCCAATAAAACAGCCCACTAAACAGGCGGTTAAAAGGGTCATTAGAAAATGTATAATCTTCAAAGGTCAGCTCCTTTTGGCGGATGGATTATTATAAGATTCGCTACTCATTTAATATAGGCTAGCTAAGTCTCTATCTACTATTGTCATAGAATTTATATATCTGACGAAAGTCGGTCAAATGTAAAACAGACATTCAAATTTTTGCGAACTCAGCAGTTTTTAGGAGATCAAATTTATCATCGGCATTAAATTGCGGAATTAATATTTTGTGTACTTCAGGTAATCCCCGAAAGCCTGACCAAAAAACTGCAGGCCGAAGGCCGATCTGCAGTGAGCGTAGCGAACGATCTGTAAGCGAAGCGATCTGATTACTTTATTCTATCGCAGACTGAAGCGTGGACTAGCCACATGGATTTTAGTCAAATCTGTATAATATGCTCTCGCCCTATTTTTTCTTGGAGATGGAAGTAATCCATGAAATGATGTCGTGCATTGACTGCTCATCATGAATAGTTTTTGCGTAGAAGGCCATGGTATGCCCCATGGCGTCATCGGCATGAGCCCCGCGCACGCCACTTTTGAAATTCTTCAATTGCTTGAGCATGTACCAACCATGCTGATGATTCAACCTTGGCACCTTATTGACCGGGTCACCTTCGGCATTATCTCCATGGCAATAAGAGCAGCCATTTGTTCTGTAGAGGCGTTCGCCGCGAATTGTATTAGCATACAAACGCGGGGATTTTTCTTCTGCTTTCACTGTCTTGAGATACTTATTGATCTTTTCCAAATCTTCTTTACTTAGCTTTTTTGCGACTTCCGCCATAATTAGGCCATGAGGATTTTTGGGATCCTTCCCTCGCCACCCCATCTTATAGGATTCAATTTGCTGATTAATGTACGCGGAATTCTGACCTGAAATCCGGGGACTAAATAGCTCCTGATTACCTTCACCATTCACGCCATGACAAGTAGCACACTGAGCAAAGGGGTGATCTGCCGGAAGAAGTTGAGCTTTATCTTCAAGCTTGTCGGCTTCCGCTACTTTTTTCTCTTTAAGTACTGGAGTCTGTTCTGTGGATTTCTCCCCTGCTTTACAGCTTAATAAAAGCGAGAGCGAAATGAGAATGAAGCCAGTTGGAATGATCGATAATATCATGAGAACTCCTTTGTTCATTATTTGCCAATATACTCATTAATTGTCGTAAAATCCATAAACATGACTAAAATAAATAAGTTTAATTAAAAAAGGTTGAATTTTAAATTCTTTTGAAGAGATTTCTTAAGCTAGGTAAAATTTTTCTCAACTAAAAAAACATTTTTTTTAATTTTGTGTCATTTAGGCAAAACTCATCACAATAATGGTGTAATACACAAATTAATAAAGGGAAAAAATGAGAAAATTATTTAGCTGTTTATCCATGGCCTTCGTGGTCTCTTGTGCTAATCAACAACTTAAAGAAAACCAGGCACCACTGTCACACGGTCCGGTTCTCGGCGCTGTTGATTCCGATAGTATCAAAGTCTGGGGCAGAACGGAAGCTCCTGATAGTTTTTACGTGAGATATGGCACTGAAAAAGGTGCTTTGAATATTCGTTCAAAAACGACTTCTACTGAACTAAGTCACGACAATACCGGAACTGTGGAGCTGACGGATTTGACTCCGGGCACAGAGTATTTCTACGCCATTTTTTCTGACGGTAAGCAAATTAGTCCAGAGGGATCATTCAAAACACTTAACGACACAAAACTCTTGAAGTCTGATCTCAATCCTGAGGGACTTTTTAACTTTTCATTTGAGTTTGCCTGCGGTAATAACCAAAACCCCAATAATGGCCTTGGCTACGGCGTTCCGGCATATGATACTTTAAATAATAATTTCCGCAATAATCTTGATTTTGCTATACAAAATGGTGACTGGATCTACGAAGAAGACCGCGATTTCACTGTGGAGCAGTGGAAACAACAGGTTGGTACTGAAGAAGTCCCAAAAATCCTTGAAGATGCACCGCACCTCACAGGTGTATGGGAAAATTACAAAACCTATATGCATCGCGCTCCCAACCTCATGGACTGGCACCGCAACCTCCCAAGTTTCTTTACTTTCGATGACCACGAATTACTCAACGACATCATTGGTACGTCGACAGTAGGTTTCCAAGACCGTCGCGCTGTATTCAGAGACACGGGAACTCAAGGCTGGTACGACTACCTCGGCTGGGCCAATCCTACTGAAACAACGCAGGGCATTCACTTTGGTAGAACTCAGGCCAAAAAGGGTTCTAAGTTCCTCGTGGATAAATCGGCTGACTTCACTAAAATTAATTTTAAGGAAACCACCAACCTTCACATTCACTGGAGCACAGAAGACGCAGGTCTGATTGATAGTGTCAACGGAGACAAAGAAGGCGGCGATCCCAATGCAAAAGTTTATGAGATCGTAAAAGTCATCGACAAACACACATTGGAAATCAATCCCCCACTCGCAGAAACTCGTGAGAGTCATTACTCAATTGGTCGCGATAATTTCGGTACCTTCAAAGTTGCTAACTGCCGCTTTATTTTACTCGACACCAAATCCCAGCGCGATGCCCACGACATCAAGAATCCTTATAAGAAAGGCATCTCGATGATCGGCAAAAAGCAACGTGAGTGGATGATGAACCTCATGGCTAAAAAAGATGCTGAGTTCTACTTCGTGGTTTCTTCTGTAAACTTCATGGTTCCCCACGTCGGTGGCGGCGGTGCGGTAAGTTTTGCGGCTCCCACAAAAGATGATGCCTGGACGGTGTTCTTTGATGAACGTGAAAAACTTATCGACTTCTGGGATAAGCTCGGCAAAAAAGTCTTCATCCTTTCCGGTGACCTACACAACTCTTACTCAGTCAAAATCACTGACTCCGTTTGGGAATTCGCTTCCGGGCCTCACAACTCGGTCAATCACCGCCCTAGTGACGAAGGTAATCGTCCAATGAATGGCCCTTTTAAATACGGTCCTCGTGAATGCGAAATTCGCTGGTCTACTACAGCCATGAACGACATCCCTCGCGATGCCCGCAAATTCCCTCACTTCTGCGTTATCAAAGTAAATAATGTGTTCAATAACCCAAAAGAATTAGGTGGTACACGTCGTGTAGCCTTCCCTATTCCTCAGGTGATGTTCCAGTTCTACGACGCCTTAAGCGGCGAGTTAGTTTACGCTGAGTCTATCTTAGCTAAATAAAGCTAACACACTCAACTCTTAAGCCCGGCATTAAACTGCCGGGCTTTTTTTGTGATTCAATGCGGCATTGGAATGCCGCGCTCCCAGGATAAAAGACGCATGTATGTAGTCCACGCTTTAGCGTGCGATTGAATAAAGTAATCAGATCGCTTCGCTTGCAGATCGTTCGCTACGCTCACTGCAGATCGGCCTTCGGCCTGCAGTTTTTGGGTCAGGCGTTGGAGCATTACCTGAAATACACAAAATATTAATTCCGCAATTTAATTGCCGATTGCAAATCGGCGCTCCTTGCCTCCATCCTTATACACAGAACTTAGCTATATCTCATATCATTTACTTCGAGCTTAAGAAATATCACCAAAATTTGACAATAAAGAACTAGAAGAAATTCTATTGCTCCGATATTCTATTTAATGGAAAACTATACGCGACAGACTCTCTTACAAAAGATAAAAAGTACCCAGGACGAAGATTCCTGGAATGAGTTCATTGAAATCTATCGCCCCTACATCTATGTGATTATCAAAAATCTAGGTGTTCGACCTGTGGAAATAGAAGACCACGTTCAAAGTACGCTGGTCATCTGTTGGCAAAAATTACCTGATTTTAACTACGATCCCGACAAGGGTCGCTTTCGTTATTGGTTGAGTCGCATCGCAAAATTCACCGTCAACAATCACATCCGCAAGCATAGTCGACGTTCCGAATTAGATAAAAAACTCGAACTGCCGACTTCACTCCCCCCCGATATCGAGGCCATAAGTGATCGTGAATGGAAAGTTTTTATCTCAAAAAAAGCCTGGCAAAATATTAAAGATGGTTTGAGTGAAAACTCACGCCTCTGTTTTGAAGCTTTGATGAAGGGTGAATCCTTTGATATTATTGCGGAGCGTTTATCGATACCAAAAAACACCATATCTGTCAACAAGAAACGAGTTGAAGAGAAGATGTTTAAAGAAATACAGAGGCTACAGCGAGAAATCGGTTAATGATAATGAACCGTTGCATTTCTAAATGTATCCGGCGCAATTTCCTGTTCCTTATCCACCCATAAGATCTTGGTCTTTCTAAAAGAATCCAGTCCAAATAAATTGATGGCATCCGGTTTAACAAAGCTCATGTGTTTGACGCGTGTACCTCTCAAATCCAGTTTCACTATGGGAAGCTGACCAATACTGCGAATATCCGCTAAATCGCCATTGCCTGAGAGGTCAAGTAAAAAGCCCCCTACTTCACTGCTCAACTTACACTTAACTTCTTTGCCGTTTTCATGGCTTAAGAGCCAGCTGATATCTGCCTCAATCTCTTTTAGTTTATCATCCACAAAACTTTGTTTTTCCATAATTGCCCAGGCATAAAGCTGGGCAATGAGAACAAAACGATCTTCAATCTTCAAGAATTCCTGAACATTGGGATAAATACGTTTTATGTCCTGATGCTCACTTTCATGATAACTGAGCATTTTTTGAGTATATTCACGTAAATCTTTTTCTTTAAACTCTCGTCTTTTTGGCTGTTGCAAAGACATGTAGCTAAGACTTTTTTCATAGGATTCTTTATACTTCTGTTGAATCAGTAAAATTTTCGCGAGGTATGATATGGCTAATTCATTATTACTATCAAGTGCTAAAGCGGCTTCGCAAAGGTCAGTTGCAGGAAGCATTTGAAAGCGGTAATAAGCCGTTCTCGCCTTGAGGGCATAATTCTCGCTTGCCTCAACCGAGATTTTTTGATTCTGAGCTCGAAGATTTTCCGAGTGTTCGAGAGCTTGGTCGGTTGCTTCTTTTTCTTTTTTAAGACTATCAACAAAGTAAAAAGACCCCAAGATGATAATGATAATAAAGCCTAGGGCCACATGACAAATCTGTCGATTCCTTTTGTAAAGCAAGTAAAATTGTTTTTTAAATGAAAAGTCTTCGGCTTCCGTTAAAAAGCCCTGCCGGTAGGCATCGATATCAGCAATAATTTCTTCTACTTTCTGATAGCGTCGATCGGGGTCTTTGCGCATGGCTTTCATGCAAATAGCACTTAGACTTTCGGGCACGAATAAATCAGGGCGTCTTTTAACTGGGGGATCCACTGCCCCACTGATCGTCATCGCAATAATAGAAGCTAAACCATCACCAGCCAAGGCTTTTTCAAAGCAGAGAAGTTCATAAAAGATACAACCTAAGGCAAAGATATCACTACGTTCATCTTTCACTTCTTCAGCACCTTTTGCCTGCTCTGGCGACATATACCCTGGCGTACCTTTAATTTCGCCGCTCAGTGTATAATAGCGCTTTGAGTAATAATCGAAGCTTTCCAGAAGGGAGGTTTCGAACTTATCTTCACTACCAATAATAGCCGCTATGCCCCAGTCACACACAAGGGTTTTACCGTATTGACTGACAGCAATATTATCAGGTTTTAGGTCTAGATGAGCAACACCCTCCGAATGGGCATAAGCCATGGCATCGCAGATTTTTAGAAAGACATCTATTCTTTTGGATAAAGTATATTTTTCGATAAACTCCGCATTACCCTTATTCAATTCATTTAGAATGTTAGTCAGTGTAAGTCCATCGAGTAAGCGCATGGTAAAAAAAGGTTGCCCTGAGTCATCGACTCCCATATCATAAAGAGGAACAATATTCGGATGCTGAAGAGTGGCAATAATTCGCGCTTCCCGCAAAAAACTTTCAACCGCTTGGTCATTTTCCGGATCTTTAAGAACTGCTCTGGCAATAAGACGATCAGAAACTCTATCATTGGTCCTAAAGACCCGTTTCATAGCACCTGCACCTGCGACTTCCAGAGTCTCGTAACGGTTTTCAACCGTAGAAATTCTGTTTAAAAGACTTTTTTCACGCCCATCCTCATCGGCGCGGTCAAAAAGTGTTTCCCAAATGCTTTCGTCTTCACTCATATACAAATTCAATTTTTCTTATTGTAGAAGCTTTAGCCTAATAAATAAAGCTTCCTTTCAATACAATTGTCACGAACTTACGGGAATATGACAAGCCTAAAAGACTAAAGCTTATTTTTGTGCTTCTTACACAAAAATAAGCTTTTAGATATTATCGGAGTAAAGAGATTTTTCTATGATCTACTTTTCGCTCATCTTACCGAAGGTGGCAACGTTGATTAGATCTAACTTTTTCTCTTATTACAGCTTTATCAAGGCACTCGTTTTTGGCTCAAAAATCTGTACCTGTAGATCTTGAGAGCTATAAGACTTATCAAGAACTAGAATGATACTCATTTTACCTTTATTCACCTTTACCGTGGCGGTATTTGTTTTGGCATCAACCTGGAATTTTTCACGGCTCACTTTATAAGTTGTCACCCCTTTAATATCGGAGAATTTCAGGGTCAATTGACCTTCTTTGAGAACATCGATATCAAATTTTAGAACCGGTTTGGCTTTGGGAAAGAGCTTCTTATCTTTTACCTGAATTGTGGCATCCACTTTTGTCAGTGCTGTTTGATAATTAAAGGAGCCGACCTGATCCCAGTTGAGTTTAATTAATTTTTGATCCACCACTTTGAAGGTACGTATATATCTTTTATTCGATAATTTAAAGTCACCCTCTTTACCCAATTGCGAGAGAAAAGCAATCATGTGGATAAATTCTTCCTCACTTAAAGAGGCTGCTAAGCCCGGAGGCATCATCGACATGGGGTTCATCTGCTTAGTTTTAATATTCCTAGTCGGTATATGAATTTTCTTACCTAAGGCATCGCGAATAACGACCTCATTATCATTGGCAGACACCTCAGAACCGGCAATCATTTTACCATCTTTCGTACTCACCATAGTCATGTGATAACCTTCTTTAATCTTTTTGCTGGGCTGCAAGATAGATTCGATTAGGTAATCAATGGGGGCCGAAGCGCCGATACTTAGTAAATCCGGACCAATTTTTGGACCTGCTCCGCCAATGGCGTGACAATTGATACAGGCAATCGATTGCTTGCGATAGATATTCTCCCCCATGTGAGGGTTGCCTTTTTCACGAACTGCTTTGATCAGAGCCGTCATTTCATCTTCAGTCAAAGACTGCTTCATCGGCTTTAGGTCGCCGGCTTTATTTAAGCTCGTGATTAATGCACTTAAATCACGTCCCATTGTATTGGCTCGCTGAACGCCCAGCAAAGCAATAGATGAATCAATAGTTTTGCCTTGGAGTGCCAACCTAAGTGCTTCAGGGCCTTCTTTATCTTTTAAAATGGCCGTAAATATGGAACCATAGTCAAGCTTAGTATTGTGAGATTTAAAGATTTCGACCGCACGCTCAACCGCAATAGTCATATCCAGAGAAGCCAAGGCTGCTACAGCTTTAACAGCCTCTTTTTGACCTGCTTTTTGTTCAATAATCAAAAGCAATGTTATTATAGAATCCTGACATTGCAGATTGCCAAGGGCCACAAAAGCTTGGTTATTTCCCTCGAGCGCGTGCTTAGCAAGCTTATTTGCCAATGCGTTTACTTTCCATTCACCGATCAGCATTATACTTATATGCTTAAGCTTATTGTTATCCAAGAAGTTCTCTATGAGTTTAAAGTCCACATTGGGTTTTAAACCCCTCGTGCGATTAGTGTGCAGCAATGAAGTTAGGACAAGTCTTTTATCATCATCCGACAACTTGGGAGATAAACAGAGTTTAAAGAGTTCCGTGAGCTGCTTTCTATTGCCCAATTCACCAATGAGGCTCAACACTTTACTTTGCTGATCCGCCGGAATTTTTCCGGATTTATAGGCTTGATAGAGAGCGTCTAAAGCTCTGGGGTTTTCACTTGCACTTACTGCGTAAATTAGGTGCTTGATATTGCCGTTAAAAAGCGTTTTACCAATCCATTGCTGAGCTAGTTTTCTTACGGTAAGCTTCAGCGCATAATCAATTGTCTTATCAACTTCACTATCTAGGGCTTGGAGTGCTACTTCTACTGCTTCTTTACTGTTTAAAGCTCTCACTCCGTTAACAGCTTCAAGGCGAACAATAGCTGCTTTATCACGAATAAATACTTTAAATATTTTCAAAATACCTGGATCCTTGCTGTACTGCTGGGCGGCTACGCGCAGAGCGGCTGCACGAATGTGGTAATCTTCTGAACTTAAAACATCGAGCAGTAACTGACTATCCGGCAAGTTGAATCCTCTGCGCAACCATAGAGCCTGAAGTTTTGTATAGTCGCTCTGCTCTTTAGTGAGAAACTTAAGGAGCTCAGGCTCTACTGAGTCTGCCCCTCTTTCAATAAGGACACGCTTGGTCATGTCAGCGACATAGCGATCATCAGACTTGAGGTTTTCAAGCAATTTTGCTGTTGATAAGGAAGTGAAATCAACAGTTCTTTTTAAGTCTTTTCCCTTTGCTTTAATTTTCCAAACACGACCATGAGATTGATCTCTGCGCTTATCGCGAAAATCCACTTCACCGTGCTGAATAATGATATTTGACCAATCGGCAATATAGAGTGCTCCATCAGGTCCCATTTTTACATCCACAGGACGGAAGCCTCCGCCTTTGCCACTGCGATCAAGTTTTCCTGAGCCGGTAGATATTATGTCAAGTTGCTGATTGGAAACAAAGGCACTGCCATTTTCAGTGAGTTTAAAAGTATTTGTGCGATGACCGCGAAAGTCATTAGTGACCATGAGACCACGATATTTTTCCGGGAAATGATCACCCGAAATCGTCTCTAGTCCACAGTGCTTGGGCTGACCGGGGTTGAGCCCCGGGTACAAATGACTTGTTCCGCGTGCCGTGAGTTGAGCTACACCCGGGAACTGATAATTGATACCGTGAGCACCAGCACCATCTGTAGCAAAAGTCTGACCGTATTTATCCATACTAAATCCCCAGGCGTTAACTAAACCGCGGGAATAAACCTGAAGGCGTTCTGTATGGGGGTTATACTGCCAAATGCCGCCGGCCCAAAGACGCTCGACTCCCCAGGGAGTTTCGATATGGCTGTTAATGTAAATTGATTGACTAAAGTAGAGCATACCATCCTGCCCCCAATAAGGCGTGTGGATAATATGGTGAGTGTCTTCCGTACCAAAACCTGACATGATAATTTTTTTCTCATCGGCTCTCATGTCGCCGTCTGTATCTTTGTAGTGAATCAATTCAGTTGAGTTGGAAACATAGACACCGCCATTGCCCGGTAGAACACCGGTGGGGATCAAAACATTATCAACAAAGACGTGATGCTTATCAGCTTTTCCATCATTATCTGTATCCTCAAGAACAACAATTTGGTCACTGGCGAGATGCCCCGGCTTAATTTGAGGGTAATCTGGTGTGCAGGCTACCCAAAGACGCCCTTTGCTATCCCAGTTCATATTCGTTGGGTTGATGATCATCGGCTCAGTAGCAAACAACGATACCTCGAGATCATTTGGTAAATTAAAAGTCTTGATTTCCTCTTCAGGAGGTAAAATAAGTTTTTCATTATCCGAACTAGCTTTTCTCTTGATTTCAGAAGCGAGGACAAATTGAGGACTGACTTTTGTCAGTTTCTTTAATTCAGTAATTCTCTTTTCATAGCCGACTACTTTTTCGGCAAACTCAATAACTTCTTTACTGTTCTGTCCCTGCTCATGCTTTCTGAAGCCAAAGATATAGGAGTTGTTTTGCGGGCGCCAAGCGTGGAAAAACTGTTCATTTTTGTCTCTAATTTCTTTCTGAAGAAGCTTTTCGTGGAGTTTTAAATGTTTGAGCTCAAGCCCTTTTCCCAATTCAGATGCCTGCGTTCTAAAAAGCATTTTTCCTTTTACTTGAACGTCATAAGTCCCCTCAGCTAGTCCTTTTTTAGTTATTTTACTGTGATCATTTTTCTTCAAGCCACTGAGAACTTCTGCAATGCGTCTGTAGCCATCTTCGTTGAGGTGGATTGAATTTGTGGTCAAACCTTTGATATCTTGGATTTCACTAAAGAGGTCGATGTAAGTAAGCCCCTGGTCAGCAGCCAATTTTTCGACTGCAGAAAAATAGATTTTAAGCAAGTGATTATAATCTGCAGGGTTTGGATACGCTCCGCCCAGATTTTCCTGACGCGGTGTGCTCATCAAAATGATTTCGGCATTATTTCTGACTTTTAAATCATTGATCAGCGTTTTGTAATCCTGAACAAATTTGTCTAAGCCTGTTTTACCCGACCAGGCTTCATTGGCACCATAAGCAAGAATAATTTTTGTCGGTTTAGTATCGGAAACCTTTTTTAATAATGGAGCATAACCTGCTCCGATTTTTTCATAGCCGCGTGATTCACCTCTAACGGTATCTGCTGACCAGCCGAGATTGCGGAATTTTATATCCTTTTCGGCATGAGCTAAAGTTAAATAAGTTTCAATTAAAGAATATTCCGCTTCGCGCTCAATAAATGTACCTCCGACAAAGGCAACACGATCCCCATCTTTGAGTTCCAGTGGAGCACTATTTAAAATATACGTAAAGCCTAAGAATAGAGACAGGTAAACAAGCCACTTCATTGCGGTTCCTTTTTTTTCAAATTTTTTAATCACAGTATAATTGTCTCCAAGTGAGTAAATATTACAAGATACAGTTTTTTTCGTTTACATATCTTAAGAAAGCTACACCATAATTATTGTATAAAACCTTCAAAATCTATCACATAATTAAAAATCTTTTTGAACTTTCAACCCCTGTTCAACAAACACTTCTTCTGATTTAGATTCAGTTGATTTAGCAAAGTAATAGAAGAGAAACAAAGGGATCAAAGCATGCGGTGCTCGCCAAATGGCCTGCTGAAGAAATTGATCCGCCCCAAGAAAAGCTAAGGATAAAGACATGCCGGCGACGGGCCTGGCCAAAGCTGTAGCTGCGCCCCAAAAAACCGCGTAAGCCATGCAGTAGCCACGCAAGGGCTTACAAAATAGCGCCGCGCAAATAATGAAATCCAGGTAACCAGCTGTTTTTATCATAATATCAGCAGGCTGCCCCGTCAAAGCAAGCGAACCTTCCACTAAGGCATAAAAGTGCAGCGGCGTGGTATAAAGTCCTGAAGCATAAATACCATGGCCAATAAAAGTCATGCAAAAAGCCAATATCACAGAGGCTAAAACGGCACGATTCCTCACACCAAATTTAAGAGCCAAAATTAATAGTAAGGGAGAAAGCATTTGACCGCCGTGCTCAATAAAATTTGGCAAAGCGTAATTAACTTGCACAAAGCGACAGAAAAACATAAATATGAGCAGAAGTCCAGCTACGGCTAAAGTCATAATCTGTCCGGAATTTTCTTTTTTGACCGTCCAGCACAGGCCCGACATGACAAGAAATGCTACTCCGATAAGTCGGGTTAAAAGTGCAATCTGATTATCCGCTAAATGAAGAAAAGCACCTTCCTGTCCAATCAAGGCACTATAGGGTGCTTTCCATAAGAGGTGCTGCCATGCCCAGCCAAAGAGGCACAAAAAAGCCGATAGCCGTAAAATAAAAAGTAACTTGTTATCAGAATCGGGCTCAATATTTTCTTCGTTCATACTTGCTCCTGTAGATAATACTAAAATCAGTTTTCTCTACAATTGTCACAAGCTTTTTTAATATGACAAAATCGTCACAAAAATTCTAAAATAAGCTTAATTGAGCTCAGAGAATTTAACTCTTTTTCTTTTTTACTTTATTATTCTTTTGTTTTTTAGCTTTGGGTTTAAAGAGGCTTTCCTGGGAGGCCATTTCATCGATCACTTGTTTTAAGTTAGTAAAGATCGCCTGATCTTTTTCACTAACCGAGTCAAAGTTAACTTTTTCCTCCACAAAATGAGCAGGGAATTTTTGATAAGTGATTTTATCATCCTTTTTCAAAACGCCGTGATTAACGTTGCGTGCCCATTCACCACCCTTGAAATACCAGATGTAAATTTGTTTTTTATTTCGAGTGCCCTTACCGGAAAGAGTCGGCCACAAACTTAATCCATCACCCGGGTAATTATCGGGAAGTGCTGCACCACTAAGTTCACATAGCGTGGGCATGATATCGGAGAATTCAACGAGCTCTGTTTTATCTACTTTAGCGAGTACTTTCCCCGGCCAGTTGACAATAAAAGGAACTCTTGTGCCTTCGTCGAGAACCTTGCCCTTTTTACCCACCACCTCTCGGTCATTCCAAGCTGTTACAATGGGAGAATCCGTGCCGTTATCTCCGGTAAAAATCACAAGAGTGTTTTCGCGAATACCCAGAGCCTCTAACTTTGTAATCATTTTTCCTACAATTTTATCGGCGTACTGAACCATGTCGCGAAAATGAATTTTCTTTTGGGCATTATCCCCCGGACCTTTGTAAGTTTTAGATCCTGGAGACTTTGGATCCCAAGCCAAGGAATCCGGCGTCGCATCAAAGGGACAATGAGTAAGGATCATTGGGTAATACACAAAAAAGGGCTTATCCTTGTTGCTTTCCATAAAATCACAGAGAAAATCCGCACAGACATCCGGGCCATATTCACCATTATTGTAATCTACAGCCTCGCCATTGATCTCTAACTGAGGATTGGGAAAGCGACTATCAAAAGTCGTTCCTGCTTTAGCTTTCGGACGAAAATGCTGCCATAAACAGGCTTGATCAAAACCAAAATGCTGTGGTGCATCTTTTTCTTTACCCAGTTGCCATTTGCCGGCGATAGCCGTGGTATAATCAGCTTTTTTGAGTTGATGTGCAAAAGTAATCTGAGACCTATCTAAAACCCCAAATTTTGTGAAATTGCGCTTGTTGTAGAGGCCAGTCATGATCTTTACCCGAGATGGAGTGCAGATGGGATGGGATTGGCAAAGCACTGCTCAAAGCGCATCCCTTCATCTGCTAACTTATCTAGAACTGGTGTCCGATAATCCTTACTGTCATTCGAACTCAGACATTCATAGCCCATATCATCAGCCATGATGAGTACTATATTGGGTTTAGTATCTACTGCGCTAACTGTGAAACAAAGTATGGACAATAAAACCCACTTTAAAGACATATTCATTTTAACCTCATAACGTTTTTATATCTCTACACCACAGTCATCGTAAACTAACATTTAACGACAATGATTTAACATTTTTTATAACTTAAACGGAAATAAGTTTATCTTATATGCTTTTTAATTGAATAACTTAAATAGCCGGGAGAGCCGATTTTTAATCGGTACCCTATTGCGGTCTTCGCAAAGAAGTTTTATAGATCTATAATCATCCACAGATGGCGCAGATTTACACAGATATAATTTAGAATCATTAGAGAGTTTTCGTGCTTTTTCGTGCTCTTTGCTGGGTCCGGTTTTTAGAATCAAAAAAACAAAAAGATATTTTAACCACTAAAATCACCTACTTCTTTAATCATAAAAAAGAATAAATAGTAGCAAAAATCACCATACGCTCAAAATACAAATCTGTGTTAATCTGTGTAATCCGTGGTTAAATTCACTTCGATAAAAACACCTTTGCGGACTCCGCAAATACGCACGCTAAAGAGGCTAAGGTACAAAGTAGCGATAGAGAGTAGCGTGTGACGTCAGCCAAACGACAAATAATTTAGTTAGCCCTACTTTTACACCGATTGTTAATCGGCAACTTCCTGCGCATCGTCATCTTTTAGTAAACGCAGGCGATGGAACTTCATCTGTTGCTTGGGAACTTGCGAAACAAAACGAATGATTTTAAGACCGGGTGCATCAAATTTAGCCACGCCTAAATTTAACTTAGTCATTTCTGTCGACGCGGGTAATTGAGCGATATTTTTCATTGGGTAGCCATTATCCGATTGAGCGGCATCGTTTTTCACATCATCGACTTGGATTAAAAATTTTCCCTTAGCTGACATCGCGGCTTCCAAGCGGTAAGTTCCCGGGCTTTGGACTTCTAGAATAAAATCGATATAGCTGCCCTTCCCTGCATTGAGGTCGGCGTAAAGCATTTTCCCGGCTCCGTCTGTACTCCTCAAGTAATGGCAGTTGCCCCGCAACTTATAATCCGCCGAAGTCTGGGCGGGAATCAGTTCGGCTTTAATCCAACCGTCCTCGGGTATGGCCGGATAAGAAAAGGAAAGATGTTTTTCCATCTTTTTAATAATCGCTGCATACTCAGGGTTTCCAGCTAGGTTACGAAATTCATGGGGATCACTCGTTAGTTTATACAACTCGGTTTCACCTGTTGCTAAACGCGTCATGCGATAATCATTGGAAAGAATTGATTCAAAAAACACCCCATCCATTTGGCAGGTCATTTGTACAGGTTTATCCCAATCCATTTGTGGATCTTTGAGCAAAGCTAACAAACTATTGCCATCGAGTTTTTGCGGTGGTTTTGGCAATCCAAGTAAATCTATGAGCGTGGGGTAGAGGTCCAAAAGCGAAACGGCTTTATTGCACATTGCGCCCTTCTCTAAGCCCGGCCCGGCAATCATAAAATTACTGCGCGATGAATTGTACCAGGGTTTGATCTTTGACCAAGCACTTTTCTCTCCCAGCATGTAACCGTGATCACTCCACAGAATAACATAACCATTTTCTGCATGGGGGCTGGCGTACCAGGCATCTAAAAGGCGTCCGACTTGCTCATCGGCAAAAGTCACACTCGCTAAGTAAGCCCTAACAAACTGCTTATCGTAGCCCTTTTTTACTAGATTTTCATGGTAGCCTTTACCGAACTTTGCCTCAAAGCCGGCGACTAACTTAAAACGCTCCGGCAAGTCATCCAGGTCATCACTGCGGGCTTCAGGCAGCTGCAGGCTTTCCAGCGGATACATATCAAAATACTTTTGTGGCACAATCCATGGAACGTGGGGGCGATAAATACCCACCGAAAGAAATAAAGAGGATTTAACTGACCGAATCTTTTCTATGCCAAGACTGGCAGCTTTGTAATCAGACATTTCAGTGACCGGCACATCGGCAATATCCCAAACAGCAGAAGAGTTGAGTCTAATTCCAACGCCCTTAACTTTATTCACCTTTTTGGGTGGCGGAATATAGGTATCAAACTCCGGCTTGTCCCCTTTGTGGAAGTTCTTGGCTATACCAATGCTTTCCCAGCCATTTTGCGAAAAGAGCTTAGGAATGGTAACGGCTTCTTGCCCTGCGTAAAAACGCCAGGGCCGACGACCATTATCATTGGAAATATTTCCGGAGCGCCAAGGAGCTATGCCGGTAAAGAAAGCCGGACGGGAAGGTACGCAGGAAGGTGAGACACAGATCGCATTACTGAAGGTGATACCGCGTTCAGCTAAGCGTTTAATATGGGGCGTAATAGCTTGCTGATGTCCCTGCAGGACTTCGTTCCAGTCATTCCAGTCATCCACATTGATAATTAGAACGCTGGGCTTTTTGTCCAATGCCAATAAAGGCAAACTTATTAAACAAAATAAAAGAAATAAAAATTTTCTCATTAATCTCTCTCTACAGTGAGTAAGGCACTATCAATAAGCTTGAGTGCCGTCGTTACGGAGCCATCGGGATAATAGGCTTGCCAGGACTCGTCCTGATCATCGTATTTTGAGTAGCCCATGAGCTCAAATACCTGAAAGGCCGTGGGGTATTTATTATCTATCTCAATTCTATATATCATGCTGGGCTGATCCTGGTAAGATTCATTACCATCGCCGGGTTGATTCACTTCGATCATCAAATAAAAGGGCTCTTCATTTCTTTCGGGCAAAATATAATCCCGTGGATCAAATGAACTATTGGGAGTCGCCCCACTTACAGCTAAAACTTCCCCGTCGTTTTCTTCGGCTTCTTTTTTCGCTTTATTATATTCTTTAACTTTCCAGGACCAGTATGGCAATTCTTCAGTATTTTGCGTACTGTGCAAAGTTTTGATGTGGTAAAAGGATTGATTTTGCAACCAAATCGCCATTTGCGGTGGTTTTTCAATTTGGTAGTTTTTACCCGCTCTCACTTCTATTTTAAGCTTATATTTGGGCGTTGGCGTGTAATTATAAATCATGCCCTTATCATTCATCACAAAACGATCCTGAGCCGCACCCAAATTATTACTTAAACCCAAGACCGCTTGAACGGGTTTGGGCTGCCAAATAAACAGGGCTGTCAGCAAGCCTGTGATGCTAAAAGTCAGCACTAGATTTTTTCCCTGAAAGCTTTTTTTCAAACCCGTGAAATTATGCTTCACATGTAGGTATATAAGTAGGATAAAGAAAAATCCCATCAAGGAATGCAAGCCAGTGGTTTTTATTGAAAAGGGTCTGAAATACGCCATCAAGCCCGAGACCACCAGCACGAGAAAAGTGCTGGCCACCAGGAGATTAACGAGTTGTTTTTTCTTTTTCAAAATTTAGCCCTAAGCTTATATCTTAAGCTTTGCCTTAGTTGTCTTAGTTGTCTTAAGTTCCAAGCCATCGACAATCACAAAGCCACTTGTATTTGCATTGGAAATAACAATTTTTACCTGGTCTTGGATATCAAATTGACCAAGTACAAATCCGCCATCATCACTCTTTTGTTGATTGACTTTAAGTTCTGTCACTTGCCCGCCAATACTTATCGACACAGGCACATTATTTGCACGAGTCTCATGAGCACTGTAGAAAAACTTAATTGCATACCTGCCGGGATTTTCGACTTTGATGTCGAAAGTTAAAGAATTTTCACCCTTTGCTTGATTGTTATCGTGAAGGTAGTTAGAACCAATGGCAGGTTTAGAATTACTGCTTTTTTGCCAAGAACCTATTGCATGAGCAGTCACAGCATCCACTAAAAGTCTATCCCCACTTAAGACCTGCGTTTTAGCTTCTTGCGACTCGACTTTAGCTTCTTTGGGCTCGGCTTTGGCACTTTTTAGTCCACCAATGACAATTGCATTATGCTTAATGAGTTCGGCGCGGATTTCAGCCAAATCTACATCACCCGGAGTCTTGCTCTGCCTAGCAGCAAGTACAGCGGTCACCGCAGTGGCCTGCCCCATGGCCATACAAGTGGCTTGGACACGTGCTGCGGAATTGGCTAAACGGTCACTTGAAAGGCTACGACCTGCCACCATGAAGTTTTTCGACCCTTTTGGGATGAGGCAACTTCTCGGAATAGTGGGGAAGGTTCCCGGTTTTAATTTTCGGGGTTTTACACCATTTTTATCGTGTAAATCGATAGGATAAAAGGAATAACAGAGTGAGTCTTTAAAAGTTCGCCCGCTGGTGTAATCATTTACCGTTAGCACTCGCTCACCTTTGATGCGGTAAGTTTCGCGACTGGCAGTTTCGGTCATCATGCGATCAATGCTCGCTTTTTCACCACCGGGAATTGTTTTAAGAAATTTAAGCATGCGCAAAATCGACTTCCTCCCCGCAAGATTTGTTTGGGTTTGCGTTGCTGCAGTAGAAGAATCCGCGCCAAAAATGTGATTACAATTACCACTTCTACTTTGAATGGGTTGGAAAGCATTTCCGCCCCAGGTATCCCCCTTCTGAAGACGGCCTTCTTTAAGCGCCTGATTATACATGGACTGAATTTTCTTTTTGTTTTTATTAACCACAGCCATATCAAAACCCTTGTAGATGACAGAGTGTGTCCCAGGTTGACGTTCTTCGCCACGCATGCGCTCCATACCCAACATCCCCGCTACAGTTGCACCACCAGAACAGTCAATTATTTGCTTACAGCGCAATTGGTAACGCACGCCCTGACCAACGACATCAACAAGCCAACCATTTGCCGTCTCTGTCACTTTCTCTGGGAACTGATAATAAGCCAGTGAAACACCTGCATCGAGGCAGGCTTCTTCGGCTAAGAGAGAATAAAGCTGACCATTGATATCAACATGATAATAAACGTGACCTTTATTAGCTACAGAGAAATCCTGAAGGGGCTTACAATCGACTTCACGTGATTTTTTTACCAGCTCCCAACCAATACCAGAGATAAGCTGTTTACCCCAAGCGTGAAAGAGGCCGGGGAAGCAAACGCCGCCAGTCGTGGTTGTACCGCCCAGCTGTGAGTTACGTTCAAGAAGAACTGTTTTTGCACCCATGCGTCCAGCCTGAATAGCGGCCACGTGACCAGCCGAACCACCGCCCACAACTAAAACATCCACATCCAACATATCCGGACTTTCTTCACTCTGCGTTGGCAGGTTCTGTGCATCCGCTTTAAAAACTAAGCCCGAAGAAGCTAAGATTGCAGTACCTGCGATTTTTGATTTTAAAAACTGGCGACGATCCATAATATTTTCCTTCTTATTTAAACTAAATAAATCAAATTATTCAAGTAAGAGTTCGAGCTCTCACCTATTCATTCTTAGATCAGTATTATCGCGCTAAGCCATAATCTTACAGTAAAATGAAATTTTTTGGAAAATTTATTTCTCCATACCTATGGGCGTCGCTTAGAGTTTCCTGAGAATATAAGAACTTGTTCGGTCAGTCCTAGGGCTGGAAGCCCGAACTATGCCAGTGTGGGGCAAAGTCCCACGGATAAAGTCCACACACAATTTCAAGGGCTGGAAACCCGACCGAATAAGACTCTAGGCTCATTATTGCGGATTAAGCAATCGGCGCTCCTAGGTATTACCACACAGGCGACTCTATTTTTCCTGTTTCTTTCCACCTAAGCGAAGCGCCACCTAAGGCCACTTGTTGACGCTACCTTGAGCTTATGTAAGGCTAGCACTTGCTCTCAATCACTTGGATTTTTTTAAGGCTTCAAAGCGCTCTTTGATTTCGTCCAGAGTTCCAACAGTTAAATAAAAAGTATAATCGACTTTTAGGCCCGGTGTTAAACTATACGTTCTAAGGGGGGAAACGTAGGAACAAGCCGAGCCCTTTGGTCCTGTAGTTCCGTTGCCTAAAGCTTTGTAGCAAGTAAAGAGCGTCGAGCCGGGCGTATAGACCCCCACACCCCACTTATTATCGTCTACATAGGCCACCCACTCAGAACTACTTTTACCTAATTTCAAACCACCATCCTTTTTCTTTAAAACCCGTGGCTCCTCCGTGATCAGTTTCCCTTCTTTTGTGTAATAGAAATTTTTTAACAGAGCATCCACAAATACCGCCGGCATTTCCTGATGTCTTGCTTTACCTTGATCCGGCCCCGTGTAATTCATGATGAAATTGATTTTTGCCAAATTACCATGAAGGCTAATATTTTGCTCCATCAAGGCTTCCGGGCATGGCTTGGCACTGGACCAACGACGGGGCTCTACTTTGGAATACATACTTTGCTTGCTGTCATCTTTCTTAAATTCGAGAAGACGAGACGGCTTACGGTCCCAACTCCCTCCCTGAACCGGATTGTAGACCCATGGTTTTCCATTCCAATCTGAACCATCGCTCTTTCCATAATAGGATTGCTGAATGAAGCGTCCTTCATCAAAATGATTTAAGAGATTTCTTCCCGTTTTACTTTCTCCCAAAAAGCCGATACACCCACCCCTTGACTTATCTATGCCAATGCGGATTTTTCCATTGTCTAAATAAGACCAGGCCTCTTTAGCTTTTGATGATTCGGCAAATAAAAACTGACTAAATAGACAGAGTGCTATAACAACTATTTTTTTCATAAAATTTATTCTCTTTGTTTTGCTGTAAATAGATCTTTGACGCTTCGAGGATGCCCGATCGAATAAGACACAGGACTCATTCTTTTGAGGTTAATTTGAGTTCAATTCGACGGCGACGCACTTCTTTGACAAAGCAGCCGTAAAGCCATTTCCCATCGGGACTGATGCGCACATAATTGCAACGGGAGTCCTGTACCGGAGAAGGAATCAGTATAATAGAGCCTCTTTTATCCTTGCTGTGGGGTTCAACAATTTGTATCCCCAGCGCTGTTCCGGCAACGAGTTTACCATTGGGTAAAACCTGCATGCCATCTAAGAGGCCCCTGCCATTAGAAGGTGTAGCTAAGACGTAGGCCACCTCAGCTTCATCTTCAACTTTTCCAAAGTCATTAATCGGAAAAGCATAAATAGTATCTGCAAAAAATGCGGCAACTAACAGGGTCTTTTTATCGGGACTTAAAGTCAATCCGTTGGGCCTAAATTTAAGAGAGAGGGCCAAGCTGCGTTTTTTAGATTTTCCATCCAGTCGCCAGATGCTATGGGTTTTTGGATCCGTATAAAATAATGTTCCATCATCGAGAATAGCCAAGTCATTTGAGTGAGCCCCTACTCCGTGAACTTTTGCTTCCCAAGTTGATGTGTTCCAAGATGCTATAGCATCACGAGCACAGCCGTAAAGCCGGCCATCGGGCCCGAAAGCGATGCCATTAGCGACCCCGGTATCAGCCACTACGAGAGTTTTTTGATTACTTTCTCGATCAATCTTAAAAAGCTGACTACGTGGGACATCAGTAAAATAAAAGTTCCCTTCTGAATCCCAGGCCATGCCCTCGGCATATTTGTGGCCGACAGATAAGACTTCCCATTGAGAGCCTTTAGCAAAAACAAGATCATCCGCACCCCATAACAGAGACTTAGAGAGAAAAAGAATGATGAAGATAAATTTTGTATTCATAAATACGCCCATATTATTTTATGCAAAAACTCAGCCTCCTACCAACTTAGGTCAAAGGGAGTCAATTAAATATAAAAAACACCTTGATGACTAAAAGTCTTAAACTAAATCATCAAAATCTATAAGTGTTTCCGCGAGAAGCAATGAATATAAAAAATACTAAGAAGGAATTTATGATATGTAGCAAGAGACTCATTTGGAATCAAAATTACTTAATCGAGTTCTCCGAAATACTTATTCCAAGCATCAGGCCCGGCATCGAAATCACCGGGTTCGATGCGTACACTCCCATCGAACCAATTAACATTTGATTTGCCTAAACTGCTGCTAGAGCCATGCCAGCGAAAGAGAGGCTTACTTATACCAGGATTATATAAAAATTGTTGGTAGATTGAGTTTGTAGTAATATCGGCAAAATAGACTTTGTTGGCCGAATCAACGATTTCATTTAATTTACGATTGCCACGAGTTTCCCTAGTCGCGTGGGGAACAGTAAGTCCATTAACGCCATAAGATGTGTATAGGTAAGCCGCTTGAGATGTGCCGGCTAAGCTGCCTAGGCTAGGACAGTGATATAAACCGGATTTAGTTGCTTGTGTAATATATCTATCAGTACCACTATAATTCACCAAAGTACCGGTAAAACCTGGATTGGAATGACTCCAGTCTAGAGCTACCGTCCATTGATCATTATCATCTGAGGCCATGGAGGCAAATTGGCCAATTTGTTTGAGGTTACTTTTACAAACAGCTGACTTGGATTTCTCCCGAGCATTGTTTAAGCTAGGTAAGAGTAGTGAGACCAATATCCCAATGATGGCAACAACGACTAATAGCTCAACTAATGTAAATTTTTGTTTCATTAAAACTCTCTATCTAAATTAAACAACTTTTGATTTATTGATATAAAATTAAATTAATATAATGATTTATCTATAATTAAATCATCAAATTATATAATTATGAACTTTAATATGCATAAGCATCTTTAATGAGTGAGAGGCACTAAAGGCAATTAAATACATAGATAATTTTCTTATTTTAAAATGCAGTATATAGATATTTTATAGCCAAATTCCATATCACTCACGAATCAAAGACATCCATTTAATTCAAGTCTTTGAAATACTTATTCCAAGCATCAGGCCCGGCATCGAAATCACCGGGTTCGATGCGTACACTACCATCGAACCAATTAACATTTGATTTGCCTAAACTGCTGCTAGAGCCATGCCAGCGAAAGAGAGGCTTACTTATACCAGGATTATATAAAAATTCTTTGAAGATTGAATTTGTAGTAATATCGGCAAAATAGACTTTGTTGGCCGAATCAACGATTTCATTTAATTTACGATTGCCACGAGTTTCCCTAGTCGCGTGGGGAACAGTAAGTCCATTAACGCCATAAGATGTGTATAGGTAAGCCGCTTGAGATGTGCCAGCTAAGCTACCCAAGCTAGGACAGTGATATAAACCGGATTTAGTTGCTTGTGTAATATATCTATCAGTACCACTATAATTCACCAAAGTACCGGTAAAACCTGGATTGGAATGACTCCAGTCAAGAGCTACCGTCCATTGATCATTGTCATCTGAGGCCATGGAGGCAAATTGGCCAATTTGTTTGAGGTTACTTTTACAAACAGCTGACTTGGATTTCTCCCGAGCATTGTTTAAGCTAGGTAAGAGTAGTGAGACCAATATCCCAATGATGGCAATAACGACCATTAACTCAATTAATGTAAATTTTTGTTTCATGTACAATACCTATTAAATCAATATATCATTATTATACGCCAAAATTAAGGTGATGTCAATATGATATATTGATTTGTCATTGTAATTGTGGGTGTAAGTGAGTTTAATATCTTACATACTCAATCATTAAGCTATCTAAAGGAGGAACTGATAAATTTAAAGCCTGGGGACTTACTTGCCTCATTTCACCTGTGGCAGAGCTATAAATAATTATAGTCTTTAGATCTGTGTCCAAGCTCAGCTCCACTTGCTCAGTATTATCTTGCCAATTGACAAAAAGTTGAACGTCTCTGCCCTCTAAATTAACAAAACGACTACTAAGTACTTTATCAAAATTCATAAGTGTTCCATCGCTACGATAAACTTGAGCTTGGCGTGGTTTTAAGATCTCATAGGGTTTTTCCATGCGACCGTAAATCAAAAAATCCTTTGCGACGCCTTTGCGCCAAGCGCTAAGATTTTTTATCAGTTGTATAATACTTTTTTGATCGGGTGCAGGGACAGAGAACTTACTACACCAGGCCCAATGGATTTCGCCCTCTTCATTTAAAACGATAGTCATTAAATCGCCGATTGAAAAAGAATAAGCGGTGCGCAGAAGCAAGTGATTAGCCCCCTGCTCTGTGTCAAAAAACTCGCTTGTTTCTACTTGATTCCCCTGAAAGTTATTGACGTATTCATGGTAAATAAATGCATAAGCCGGCACCCATCTACCATAGCTCAAAACTTGATTAAAGCGCAAATCATTGAGTGGAAGGTTTTCCATAAAGGGTTCAGCTGCCGCTGCCTCACAGCCTAATAAAACGTCTTTATCATTGGCCCCACTCTGCTGATAAATACCTACAATCAATTGCTGCATGGCATGCACCATCCATGGTCCGGGGCCAGCTGGGTGCCCATGATCAGAACTGTGACAAAAATAAGGGGCACAG